>JALZAG010000181.1 GCA_030948445.1 Candidatus Dormiibacterota bacterium | reverse complement strand
ACGCGGTGACCGACCTTGCCGTCCAAAGCGGTGAGAGCGCCGGGGTATGGCGAGAGCGCGATGCCGAGCTGATCTCGCCCGCGTACTCGAGATACACCGACCTCGTCGTCGACCACGCGATGGGTGCGCATCTCCACACGGTTGACGGGCGCGACGTGCTGGACTTTGGCTGCGGCATCGGGGTCACCAACCTCGGCCATCTCCATCCCGCCGTGACCCGCGCGGTGCACGAGCAGGTGGACAAGCTCTGGCACACCTCGGTGACCACTCTGCACCCCAAGATGATTGAAGCCGCCGCCGCGCTGGTGGCCGTTGCTCCCGAAGGCCTGGACCAGGTGTTCCTCAACAACAGCGGCGCCGAGGCGCTGGAGTCGAGCATCAAGCTGGCTCGGCGCGCCACCGGGCGCACCGAGATCATCGCATTCACCGGTGGTTTCCATGGGCGCACCTATGGCGCGCTCACACTGACCGCCAGCAAGTCGAAATACCGCAACGGGGTGGGACCCTTTCTTCCCGGGGTGCACCACGTCCGTTACCCGAACTGCTACCGCTACTGCGACCACGCCCCGGGCGAGGAGTGTCCCATCGCCCGCGGTGACGAGATCGAACACCTCTTCAAGACGATCGTTCCGAGTGACACCGTGGCCGCCATCGTCGTCGAGCCGCTTCAGGGGGAGGGTGGCTTCGTCGTTCCTCCGCCCACGTTCATGCCGCGCCTACGCGAGATCTGCGACGAGCACGGCATCCTCCTCGTTTGCGACGAGGTTCAGAGCGGCTTCGGGCGGACTGGTCGTTTCTTCTGCGTCGAGCACACCGGCGTGCGCCCGGACATCATGTGTGTGGCCAAGGCCTTCGGCAACGGCCTGCCGATCGCGGGCCTCGTCGCCACCCACTCTGTGATGTCGGCGTGGCATCCCGGCGAGCACGGCACCACCTACGGCGGCAACGCGGTGGCGTGCGCAGCCGCGGTCGCGGTGATCGAGACGATGCGCGAAGAACGGATCCCCGAGCGAGCTGCTGGACTCGGAAGGCGCGTCATCGAGAGGATCCAGGGATGGACCAGGCGTTTCGACGAGGTCGGTGACGTCCGCGGAGTGGGGTTGATGATCGGCATCGAGTTCATGCGCGGTCGCGTGCCTGCCGCCGACATCGCCGCTGAGGTGCAGCGTCGCTGCGTCGAGAAGGATCTCCTTGTGCTCACCTGTGGCATCGATGACAACGTGATCCGGCTGCTGCCGCCACTGACCATCGGAGAGGAGGATCTGGAGCACGGTGTCGACATCCTCGAACAGTGCGTTGCGGAGGAGCTGGGCCGATGATCGGTGAAGAGCAGGCTGTCCATACCGGCAACCTCATCGGCGGCGAGCGCCGCGACGGAGCCAGTGGTCGGACCTTCGAGTCACGCAACCCGGCGCGGCGGGGCGAGGTTGTGGGCGTGGTCCCGCAGAGCTCGGCGGCAGACGTCGACGCCGCCGTGGCAGCGGCGCAACGTGCGCTGCCAGGTTGGAGATCCACGCCGTGGCCTCGGCGAGGAGAAATCATCCTCGCGGCCGCAACCATCATGGAGCAGCGCAAGGAGGAGTTGGCGCGGCTGATGACCCGCGAGATGGGGAAGGTGCTCACCGAGGCTCGCGGTGACGTCCAGGAAGCCATCGACATGGGCAAGTTCATCGCTGGTGAGGGCCGCCGCGCCTTCGGCGAGACGGTTCCGAGCGAGCTGCGCAACAAATGGGCCATGACGATGCGCCAGCCACTCGGCGTCATCGGCTGCGTCACTCCATGGAACTTCCCGATCGCGATCCCCTCGTGGAAGATCTTCCCAGCGGTAATGGCCGGTAACACCGTCGTGTTCAAACCGGCTGAGGACACACCGCTCTGCGCGCTGCGCTTCGTCGAGCTCCTTGAAGAAGCCGGGCTTCCTGCCGGGGTGGTCAACGTTGTGTTTGGCAACGAGGAGGCCGGCGAGGCGGTGGTGCGCCATCCCGGCACTGTCGCCATCTTCTTCACCGGCAGCGCCGACACCGGCCGGCTGATCGCCTCGACGTGCGGTTCGATGCTGAAGAAGGTCTCACTGGAGCTGGGAGGCAAGAACGGCATCGTGGTGCTGGATGACGCCGACCTGGAGCTGGCGGTCGAGGGTGCCCTGTGGGGCGCTTTCGGCACCGCGGGTCAGCGTTGCACCGCTTCCTCGCGTCTCATCGTGCAGAGGGGAGTCCTCGGTGAATTCACTGACGCGTTGGTGTCGCGCACGCGCGCCCTGCGGCTGGGCGACGGCCTGGAGGACGGTGTCGAGGTGGGCCCGATCATCAACGAGAGCCAGCTGCGTCGCATCCATGAGTACACAGAGATCGGGGTGCAGGAGGGAGCGCAACTGCTCACCGGTGGCGAGGTGGCCGGTGATGGCGATCTGTCGCAGGGGTTCTTCTACAGCCCGACGGTGTTCGGCGACGTCGCACCCTCAATGCGTATTGCCCAGGAGGAGATCTTCGGTCCCACCACTGCGATCCTGCCGGTCAACTCGCTGGATGAGGCACTGGCGGCGGCCAACTCGACCCAGTTCGGGCTGAGCCTGAGCATCTACACCAACGATCTACGCCACGCTTTCCGCGCGATCCACGAGTTGGAGTCCGGGATCGTCTACGTCAACGCGCCGACCATCGGCGCCGAGATCCAGCTTCCGTTCGGCGGTACCAAGAACACCGGCAACGGACATCGCGAGGCCGGCGGCCACGTGCTCGACGAGTTCAGTGAGTGGAAGTCGATCTACATCGACTACAGCGGACGCCTGCAGCGTGCCCAGATCGACACCGACGCACAGTAGTCTCGTGGCGCCGCAGCTCGAGGAACGCCATATCAGCCACGCAGGTGGCACCGTCCGCTTTCTGACCGGCGGCGACGGGCCGCCGCTGGTTCTCTGTCACGGCTTCCTCGGGTCCGCAGAGAACTTCGAGACGTGGTTCGAGGACCTGGCACGGATTCGCACCCTGGTGATTCCCGACCTGCCTGGATGCGGGTCGTCGTCGCCTCTGCATGACGCACGCCACACCGCCGCTGCCCTCGCCGGCGGGGTTGAGGCCGTGTGTCGCGATGTCGGGATCGAGCGCTACGACCTCGGCGGACTCTGTTTGGGCGCTTCAGTGGCGATGGCGATGCTGAGACGGAATCCCGGCTCAGTTGACCGCTTGCTGCTGCACACGCCACTGCTGGCTCCTGCCCTGGTGCGGCGCCGCTTCCACATGCAGATTCGCACCTTCATGGCACCGGGCATCTTCCCTGCGATCTCTTGGTTGAGCCGGCAGCGGGTTGTCAGCGACCTGTACAAGCGACTCCTGGTTGAGGGAGACGAGGTCGACAGGGCGGCCGCTGAAATGAACTTCCGCAACCAGCTCCGAGCCGACCCGCGAGCGTTGCGCGAATGGGTCCTGCACGGCCTGGCGCGCAACGACGTCGCGCTGCTTCGCGCGTGCCAGAGCGGCGTTCTCATCATCGTTGCCGCAGACGATCGGATCGTCGACGTGCCGCTTCTCGAGGCCACTGTCGCATCCATGGAACACGTGCGGCTGGGCCTCGTCGCTGACGCAGGTCATGGATGGACGGAGAGCTATGTCCGCCGTCAGCTGGAGTTGATCACCGCCTTCCTGCTCGATCAACCACTGCCGCTATCGGCGGCCGTATCCCAGGTCGCCTGACCCGATGAGCGACCTGCCACCGAGCGCCGAGTGCGTGATCATCGGGGGCGGAGTGGTCGGCTGCAGCCTCGCGTTTCACTTGACCGGCGTGGGGGTGCGGCCTCTGCTGCTGGAGCGCGGTGACCTTGGCTCCGGCTCCACCGCGCGCAACGCCGGCGGGGTGCGCCAGCAGTTCTCGACCGAGATCAATGTGCGCGTCGGCATGCTCAGCCGCCAACTGCTCGAGAACTTCGAGGAGGAGGTGGGCGCCACCGCCGCGGTTCGCCCTGTGGGCTACCTCTTCGTCGCCAGCAGCGCTGATCAGATGGACCAGCTCAACCGCAACGTCGCCATGCAGCACCGGGTGGGCCTCCGCGACGTCCGGCTGCTCACCCGCGACGAGGTCGCGGAGATCGTGCCGCAGCTCAACGTCGCGGACGTCGTGGGCGGAAGCTTCTGTCCCAGCGATGGGCTGGCCGGTCCGAGCGAGGTGACCTCGGGGTACGTCGCCGCGGCGCGTCGGAATGGTGCACAGGTCGTGGACGGTGTCGGCGTCGATGCCATTGAGCGCGATGGCGGAGCTGTTTCGGCCGTCGTCGCCGGCGGCACGCGAATCTCCACGCCATTGGTGGTGAACTGCGCTGGCCCGTACGCCGCCACCGTCGGTGCGCTGGCCTCGCTCGAGGTGCCGGTGAAGCCCTTCCGCCGTCACCTCTTCCTGACCGAGACCTTCGGGTTGGACCCGGAGCCACCGATGACCGTGGACATGGCGACATCCTTCTACTTCCACCGCGAGGGTGACGGAATCCTCCTCGGCATGAGTGACCCGGCCGAGCCTTCTTCGTTCGACACCAACGTTGACTGGAGCTTTCTCGAGCACCTCGTCGAGCATGCTACGCACCGCCTGCCGGCGCTCGAGAGCGCGGCTATCAAGACCGGCTGGGCCGGGCTCTACGAGGTCTCACCAGACAACCAGGCCATCGTCGGTGAATCGGAGCTTGCCGGCTTCTGGCTTTGCTGCGGTTTCAGCGGGCACGGCTTCATGCAGGCGCCGGCGGTCGGCCGTCTGCTTGCCGCTCAGATCACCGGCGCCAAGCCAGAGATCGACCTTTTGCCGTTCGACCCCTCTCGGTTCGCGCGCGGCGCGATCACACCCGAGTCGGCGGTGATCTGAGGCGGAGCTCAGGTGTTGCGGCGCCTCGCGAAGTTGGCGCCGACAAATGAAAGGACGCCGAGGACGGCGGCGAGGATGGCGTGCTTGTAGTGGATCGTCGTATCACTGGCGAGCAGACCTGTCCGAGTGGTGGCGTAGAAGATGGCCACCCCGAAGAAGAGCACGCCGAGCAACGCGAGGAGGATGGCGGGGAGCGGGGTCCGTGTACTCATGAAACTCCAGTAGCGAATCAGTGGAGGACGATCAAGCCGACCACACCAAGGGCTGCACAGTAGCCTGCGAAGGGGTCGAGACGTCCGATCTCGAAGTACTTGACCAGCAGCCGAGCGCTGGCGTACGCGAGCACGCCCGCGACCGCCGCGCCCACCACGTACAGCCCGAGCGGAGCTCCGCTACCGGGGAGCTGAGGCACCTCGAGGACGCCTGCCCCGAGGATGACGGGGGTAGCCAAAAGAAAGGCAAAGCGCACGGCCTCCGTGTGGCGGAGGCCGGTCAGCAGGCCGCCGGCCATGGTCACTCCCGACCGCGAGATCCCGGGCAGTAGGGCTGCTGCCTGGAAGACTCCCACCAGTCCGGCACGAACGTAGCTGAGATCCTCGACGGTGCCGAAGAGCTTCTCGCGTCCCTCGCGTCCGCCCCCACCTCGACGCCGTTCCTCTCGCCGGCGCAGCACTTCTGCGGCTGCCAGGATGGCGCCGTTGACGATCAGGAAGCCAGCTGCCGTGCGCGGGTGCGCGAACAGAGACTTGAGTGGGTTCTCCAGGAGGAACCCGATCACCGCGGCCGGGATGGTGCCCACCACCAGCAGGTACGCCAGCCTCTCGTCCGCGGTCTCGATGCGTCCGCGAAAGGCCGCGCGGAAGAAGCCGACGACGATCCGCCGCCACTGGTCCCAGTAGAGGATCACCAGGGCGGCGCCGGTACCCAGGTGGAGGAGTGCCAGGAAGGGCACGAAGCTCTTGGCAGCGGGGTCGACGCCCAGGTTGAAGAGCGCAGGGACCACCACGGCATGGCCGAGCGACGACACGGGAAACAGCTCGGTCACACCCTGGAGAGCGGCGAGGAAGATGACGAGGGCTGTGCTCACGGCCGCCGAGCTTAGCGAAGGAGGAACTGCGTTCCGCCCTCATGCACTCTCCAGAACCAGCGGTGTCATCTTCGGCGACGGGCATGATGAGGGCGATGAAAGAGGGCACGCCGCTGGCTGAGCCGGCATCGCCGATCCCGGTGGCGACACCGGCTGTCGGACCACTGCCCGTGGCGGGGCCCCCGATGCGCCGCTGGCCTCCGCCGGCGCTTGGGGTGCCGGCTTTTCGGTGGTACTGGATCGCGCAGTGGCCCACCCTTCTCGGCACCTGGATGCAGATCGTTGCTCTGGGCTACCTGGTGTTCGACCTCACCCACAGCAGCACCGCGGTGGCAGCGGTTGCGGCGGCCGACGGGCTCCCCGCAGTGCTCCTGTCGCTGGGAGGTGGCCTGCTCGCCGATCGCCTCCCACGCCGGCGCATCCTCATCGTCACCCAGTCGGTGCTGGGGCTCAGTTCGGGGGCGCTGGCGGTGCTCGCACTGACCGGGCACGCAAGCTTCTGGTCGATCATCGCTGTGGCAATCGTCTATGGGTCGGCCGACTCGCTCGACCTTCCCACCCGCCAGGCAATGGTGGCCGATCTCGTGCAGCGTGACCTGATCGTCAACGCCGTGGCGCTCAGCTCGACGGCAATGAGCGCCACGCGCATCATCGGGCCGTCGCTGGCGGGCGTGCTGATCGCCACCGCCGGCCCCGGGGCGTGCTTTGCGGTGCTGTCGGTGGCCTACATCGCGCCGCTGGCAGTGCTGCTCACCGCCATCCCCGATGTGCCTCCGCTGCCGCGCGCGGCTGGGGCGACCGCGCGCGACGAGCTGTTGGCCGGGCTGCGCACGGCGCGACGCGACCCGCTGGTGCGAGGGATCGTCATCGTGTGCGCCGCCCTGGCGTTCTTCGGCGTCTCCTACATGCCGTATCTGCCCGTATTGGCGAGAACGCAGCTGCACGGCGGTGCCACGGTCCTGGGACTCCTCTACTCGGTGGGAGGCGTCGGTGGGGTGGTGGGCGGCGTGATCATCGCAACCATCGGCAACACGTCTGGACGCCGACGGCTGCTCCTGGTCGGCGGAGCTGTATACGCCGTGAGCCTGTTCACGCTGGCTCACTCGGCCGTCGTCGCCCTCACCCTGGTCGCGCTCGTCGGTATCAGCTTCTCGTTCATGGCGATGAACACCTCGATGACCACGCTCCTGCAGACCGATGCCGACCCGGCCCTGCGCGGGCGCCTGTTAGGCATCTACGCGATGCTCTTTGCCGGTCTGCAGCCGCTGGGCACGGTGATGTACGCCGGCGCAGCGCACGCCATTGGATTGTTCAACGCCATCGGCATCGGTGCACTGGTGGTGGGCGTGGTGGCCGTCACCGTCGCCATCTCACCGAGTTTTCGCGGCAGCTTCGCTGCGGCCGCCGGTGGGCGCAGTCGTGTCACGAGTGGTGCTGACTAGACTGGACCGCGTGCTCCGCACCGCCGCCGTTGCCCCAGCCCTAGCCCTGCTCTGCACGGCCTGCGGCAGCGGCGCCCCCACGCCATCGGCGATGGCATCGATCGTGGCCCGCGTTGGAAACACTCCGATCACAGCGGACACCTTTGCGGTGCGCCTGCAGAGCACGTTGACCGCCGTCGGCCAGGCGGGTGGCCCGTCGAACAACGCCGCCATGACTGCCCAGGTGCGCGCTTCGGTGATGCGCAGCCTGCTCATCGACACCGTGATCGCGCAGGAGGCCGCCGCCGCCGGCGTTGCCGCGACCGACGCGGACGTGCAGTCGCAGGTGGACGCTGACACCCAGGCCGCCGGTGGCCCGTCGCAGCTACAGACGCGGCTGGCCTCGGTCGGGGGTTCGCTGACGCAGCTGCGCGACGAGGTTCGCTCCTCGCTGAACGAGCAGAAGCTCGAGGACGTGTTCGCGCGGCAACGGGCGACCGAGATCGAGCAGAAGCTGGCCAGTGGGATCGCGTTCGCGACCCTGACGGCGCAGTACTCGGATGACACCAGCACGTCTGCGAAAGGCGGCGCGCTCGGAGCCGTTGCGCGCGCCCAGGTGCAAGGCGACGATCCCACCTACGCGGCAGCGGTGTTGGCGCTGTCCCAGGGCCAGCACACCAACCCGCCCGTGCACGATGCCCAGGGCTACGACATCGTCGAGCTGGATGCGACGACGGCCACGACGTTGACGCTCCGCCATATCATTGTGGACGCTCCGCGGCCGTACACCGTGAAGGAGCGCCCCGCCTGGTTCGGCGAGGCAATCTTTGAATCGCTTGCCCAGGACTGCTCCGCCGGGCAAATCCACATCTACATTGGCAACGTTGGCGACGACCCCTGCGCGGCAGCATCAGCGAATGCATCGCCGGGTGCGTCCCAGACTTCCACCGCCACGCCGTAGGGGCGGTTCCGTCAGAGAAGGCGCGGTTCGAGGCCCTCAGTCCTGATCTGGAGCTCCTCGAGAGCCGCCGTGACAACGTGGCGCGGCACCCGGTCGTCATCGGCGAGTGCGTCCAGAGCCGCGACGGTGATGTGGCGCGCGTCTACCTCGAAGTGGCTGCGCAGAGCGGCGCGGGTGTCGCTTCGTCCGTAGCCGTCAGTGCCCAGCGGGATGAATCGCTGCGGGACGAACCGCGCCACCTGCTCGGCAACCGTCTTCTGGTAATCACTGACCGCGATCACCGGGCCCTGCACGTCGCGCAGCTGCTCATCCAGGAAGGAGGTGCGATGGGGGCCATCCGGATGAAGGCGGTTCCAGCGCTCGACCGCCAGTGCGTCGTTGCGCAGCGCCAGGTAGCTGGGCACGCTCCAGACATGCGCTGCGACCTCGTGGTCGAGGAGCAGGCGCTGAGCTTCGAGGGCGGCCTGCATCGCCGTCCCACTGGCGAAGAGCTGCACGGTGTGCGGCCGCTCCTCAGGTGCCGGCGCGAACAGGTAGAGACCACGCAGCACGCCCTCCTCGACACCTTCGGGCATCGGCGGCATCGGGTAGTTCTCGTTGTACAGGGTGAGGTAGTAGAAAACGTCCTCGCCGCGCTCGTACATGCGGCGCATGCCCTCGCGAATGATGATGGCGAGCTCGAACGCGAACGCTGGGTCGTACACCTCGCAGTTGGGCACGGCTGAGAAGAGCAATGGCGAGTGGCCATCCTGGTGCTGTAGTCCCTCGCCGTTCAAGGTGGTGCGTCCGGCAGTTCCGCCCAGCATGAAGCCCCTCCCGCGCGCGTCACCGAAGGCCCACACGAGGTCGCCCACTCGCTGAAACCCGAACATCGAGTAGTAGATGTAGAAGGGGATCATCGGCTCGCCGTGCGTTGCGTAGGCGGTGCCTGCGGCGGTGAAGCTGCCCATGGCACCGGCTTCGGTGATGCCCTCCTCGAGCAGTTGGCCGTCGCGTGCTTCCTGGTAGCTCAACACCATGTTGGCGTCGACGGGTTCGTAGCGCTGTCCGAACGGCGCGTAGATCTTCACCTCGCGGAAGAGCGCGTCCATGCCGAATGTGCGCGCCTCGTCGGGGATGATCGGCACGATGCGGCTGCCCACATCAGGGTCGCGGAGCAAGCTACGCAGGATGGCGCCGAACGCAGCCGTCGTCGACGCCGCGCGTCCGCCACTTCCCTTGATCGACTCTGCCCACACCGAGTCGGCCGGGATGGTGAGACGGCGCTCCCGCACCATCCGCTTGGGCAGTGGGCCGCCCAGCGCCAGGCGCCGGCTCATCAGGTAATCGATCTCATCCGACCGGCTTCCCGGGTGGTAGTACGGCGCGATACCCTCATCGAGCTGCTTGTCGCTGATGGGCAGCTGCAGCTTGTCGCGGAATGCCTTCAGCTCGGTGTCGCCGATCTTCTTGATCTGATGCGTGGCATTGCGCCCCTCGAACAGGGAGCCGAGCGTCCACCCCTTGACGGTGTGAGCGAGGATCACCGTCGGGGCACCCTTCTGCTCGAGCGCGAGGCGGTAGGCGCTGTACAGCTTGCGGTAGTCGTGGCCACCGCGCCGGAGATGCCGCAGGTCGTCGTCGCTGAGGTGCTCGACGAGCTTGCGCAGGCGCGGGTCGGGGCCGAAGAAGTTCTCGCGCACGTAGGTGCCTGACTCAGTGGAGTACTTCTGAAACTGCCCGTCATTGGTGCTGTTCATCTTGTCGACGAGCACGCCGTCGACGTCGCGAGCCAGCAGCGGATCCCACTCGCGAGCCCAGATCACCTTGACGACGTTCCACCCCGCGCCGCGGAACACCGACTCCAGCTCCTGGATGATCTTGCTGTTGCCGCGCACGGGTCCGTCGAGCCTCTGCAGGTTGCAGCTCACCACGAAGACGAGGTTGTCGAGCTGCTCGCGCGCGGCCAGTGACAGAGCGGCCGTAGCCTCCGGCTCGTCCATCTCCCCATCCCCAAGGAAGGCCCACACGCGCGACTCGCTGGTGTCGGCCAGCTTGCGCTGGTACAGGTAGCGGTTGAATCGAGCCTGGTAGATGGCATTGAGCGGCCCCAGTCCCATGGACACGGTGGGGAACTCCCAGAAGTCAGGCATCAACCGCGGATGCGGGTAGGAGCTGAGTCCCTTGCCACCAGCCTCGTGTCGGAAGTTGTCGAGGTGTTCCTCGGTCAGCCGGCCCTCGAGAAATGCGCGCGAGTACATCCCTGGCGCGGCGTGGCCCTGGTAGTAGATCTGGTCACCCGACCTGCCGTCGTCCTTGCCGCGGAAGAAATGGTTGAAGCCGACCTCGTACAGCGATGCCGACGACGCGTAGGTGCTGAGGTGACCGCCGATGCCGTCGCTGCGCTTGTTGGCGCGGGTCACCATGACCGCGGCGTTCCAGCGGACGATGCGCCGGATTCTGCGCTCCATCTCCTCGTCTCCAGGGAACCACGGTTCCTCCTCGGGCGGGATGGTGTTGATGTACGGCGTCGAGACCATTGCCGGCACCCCCACGTTGAGGCTGCGGGCCCGCTCGGCGAGCTTGCCGATGACGAAGCGAGCGCGTGAGACGCCCTCGGTCGCAACCAGCGTGTCCAGCGACTCCAACCATTCCCCGGTCTCGTCGGGGTCGCTGTCGGGCAGCTGATGCAGGAAGGCGTCGAACGTCATGTCACCTGTCCATGGAATGGGTGCGGCGTCGGCCCCCAGCGTAGCGCGCAACTGCGAAAGAGGAACTCCGTTCCCCTCCCGCGCCCATCAGGGGTGTGGCTTCAGAATTCGCCTGCCGTGACGCCTAGCTGCGGGCGCCCACCTCGGCTTCCGACACATGGTCGGCTGCTTGGGCGCGCTGGAGGCGAAGGGTCTGGTCGCGACCCTCCACCACCAACCGCCGGGCCGACTCCTTGAGCTCTCCGCTCTCGAGCAGCCTGTCCGCTGCCGCCACCACGCCGTCATCGACGCGGTACACCGGGTACATCCCCGCCGTGAAGAACTCAGCCTCTTCGGAGCTGCGCTCGCGCCAGTAGCGCGGCACCAGCTCGACCCAGCGGTCGAGGAACGCCGCGAACAGTTCCTCCTGGTCGCGCTCCTGGAGCCCGCGGATGAGCGCCTTCTGCGTCGCCAGTGGGGTCTCGGGGTCGGTGAGGCGCGTCCAGGCGGCTTCCTTGGCGGCCGGGTCAGGTCGCGCAGCACACGCAGCAGCCGCCTTGCGCAGCCCGACATCGGTCTTGTCGCGGGCCGACTCGGTGTTGATGGCGTCCTCGTCGAGTCGCCCCGCTGCCGCCAACCGGCGGACCAGGAACCAGCGGAGGTCCTGGTCGACGACCATCCCCGCCGGCAGGTCCCTGCCCTCGAGCAGCCCGGCGGCCACGCCCAGCTGCGCGTCCGTGTCGGAGGTCGTCACGGTGGCGCGCAGCGCGGTGAGTTGGTGCGGCGTCCCGGGCGACGCCTTCGTGAGGATCGTCTGACACGTGTCATGAAGCCGGGCCCGCGACCCCGCCCGATTGTCGGGGTGGCTGTACAGCTCGACCGCGCCGATGGCCTGTCCGAGGATGTCGTCGACGATGGTCGGCACCGGCTCATGGGGTGCGTGACGAGCCACCAGGTCGATATACCTGCTGGCCGGCAGCTCTCCATCCCGCGTCATGTCCCAGACCGCCGCCCAGATCAAGGACCGCGCGAGGGCATCATCCAGGTCGCTGAGGTGGTCGAGGACGGTCTGCGTCGACACGTCGTCGAGGCGGATCTTGGCGAAGGTTAGATCGCCGTCGTTCAGTAGGAGGAGTGCAGGTCGGGCACGCCGGCGCAGCGCCTCGAGCTCGGTGCGTTCGCCGGAGACGTCGAGCTCGAGTCGTTCGGTGCGTACCAACCGGCCGTTGTCGTCGAGGTCGTATAGGCCTACGCCAACCCGGTGCGAGCGCAGTGTGGGAAACAGGGGGTTGGCGGCGGCCTGGACGATCGCGCAGCTCTCGATCATGCCGTCGGCTGTGGTCGCCACCTCGGCGCTGAGCACGTTCATGCCGGCGGTCTGCAGCCATTCGCGGGTCCAGGCTGCCAGGTCACGACCGGACTGACGCTCGAGCGGGGCGAGGAAGTCCCGGAGTGACGCGTTGCCCCACTGGTGCTCCTTGAAGTAGTCGCGCACTCCTCCGAAGAATGCGTCCTCGCCGACCCACGCAACCAGCTGGCGGAGCACAGAGGCGCCCTTCGCATAGCTGATCCCGTCGAAGTTGAGGCGGCCGGTGCTGACGTCCGGGACATCAGCTGCGATGGGATGGGTGGTGGGGAGCTGGTCCTGCAGCGCGGCCCACGACTTGTCCCCGTTGGCGAAATCGACCCATGCGCTGGTGTACTTGGTGGCCTCAGCCTGCGCGTCGTTGCCCATGTAGGTGGCGAAACTCTCGTTGAGCCAGAGATCGTCCCACCATCGCATGGTCACCAGGTCGCCAAACCACATGTGCGCCATCTCGTGGAGGATGGTGCCGGCCCGCCAGGCGAGGACCGTGGCAGGCACCGGACCGCGGTAGATCGTGCTCTCCTCATTGAAGGTGACGCACGCCACGTTCTCCATCGCGCCGGCGTTGAACTCCGGCACGAAGAGCTGGTCGTACTTGGATCCGAATGGGTACGCCATCTTGAAGCGCTCGGCGAAGTGCGTCAGTCCCTGCTTGGTGATCTCGAAAATCTCGTCGTCGTCGAGGTAGCGGCGCAGCGACTGACGGCAGTAGAGGTTGAGCTCGATGCCCTCGTGTGAGTCCGTGACGCGTGCGTAGGGACCGGCGACGATCGCCACCAGGTAGCTCGACATGATCGGTGTTGCGGCGAAGTACGTCGCTGTCGAGTCGCCGCCATCCTCGGTGCGCTCCACTGGCGCGTTGCTCACCACCGCCCACTCCGAGGGCGTCGCCACGCGTAGTGTGAAGGTGGCCTTGAGGTCGGGTTGGTCGAAGCACGCGAACACTCGGTGGGCCTCGAACGGTTCGCACTGGGTGTAGAGGTACACGTTGCCGTCTGCTGGATCGACGACACGGTGCAGGCCCATGCCGGTGTGTGAGTATCGGCAGTCCGCCACCACCCGCAGGGTGTTGGTCTCCGCCAGCCCTGTGAGCGCGATCCGGTTCTCGGAGAACGCCGACAGGTCGATGGCGTTGCCGTTGAGGACGATCTCCTGAACGGAGGCGGCGTCCAGGTTCACGAAGGTGGAGGCGCCGTCCCGAGCCGAGAACGCGACCTCCACGATACTGGCGAAGGTCGGCGTCTCCGTACCCCCGGTCAGGTCGAGATCGATGTCGTAGTGCAGGCCGGAGATCAGGCCGACCCGTTCCTCAGCCTCGGAGCGCAGAAGATCGTCAGGAGTCACCGCTCTAGCCTATCGCCCCGGCGCTCGTTTCTGTCGCGCTCTCAACCGGCCTGTTGCAGGGCTTGGTCAAGGTCGGCCACAAGGTCGGCGAGGTCTTCGATCCCCACCGACAACCGGAGGAGGCTGTCGCCCAACCCGATGCGGCGGCGCTCGTCGATTGGGACTGAGGTGTGGGTCATCATGCCCGGGTGCTCGGCCAGCGATTCAACCGCGCCGAGCGACTCGGCGAGCGTGAACAGGCGAAGGGCTTCGAGCACGCGCACGGCCGCCGGCTCGTCGGCGAGCTCGAACGACACCATCCCCCCGAACACCCCGCCCATCTGCCGCTCGGCGAGCTCGTGCTGCGGGTGCGAGGCCAGCCCGGGATGGTGCACCGCGCGCACCGCCGGGTGTGCCTCCAGATGACGGGCCACCGCGAGCGCGTTGTCACTGTGCCGCTGCACCCGTAGGGCCAAGGTCTTCAGGCCGCGGAGCAGCAACCAGCAGTCGAACGGCGAGGGCACCGCGCCGGCGGCGTTCTGGTGAAAGCGAAGGCCCTGCGCGAGCTCGTCGTCGCTGGTGATGAGGCAGCCGCCGAGGACGTCACTGTGGCCACCCAGGTACTTGGTGGAGCTGTGCATCACCACGTCCGCGCCGAGCTCAAGGGGGCGTTGCGCGTACGGCGTCGCGAAGGTGCTGTCGACGGCCAGTCGCGCCCCGCGGCGATGGGCGGCCTCGGCGGTTGCGGCGATGTCGACGATCCGCAGGAGCGGGTTGGTTGGGCTCTCGATCCAGACCAGCCGAGTGTTCTCGGTGATGGCCGCCTCCACCGCACCGGGCACGGTGGCGTCGACGGCGCTGAACGTGATCCCGTAGCGGCGCATCACCTTGTCAAAGAGGCGATATGTGCCTCCGTACGCGTCCTGCATGTAGACAACGTGATCGCCCGGCACAAGCAGCAGCATCACCGTGGTCGTGGCTGCGAGGCCGGACGCGAATGCCAGGCCGTGGCGGCCACTCTCGAGCGAAGCGAGGCAGGTTTCGAGCTGTTCGCGCGTCGGGTTGTTGCTGCGCGTGTACTCGTATCCACCGTGTCGCCCGATGCCCTCCTGAGCGAAGGTGGTGGCGAGGTGGATCGGTTGCACCACGGCCCCGGTTGCCGGGTCGGGTCCCTGACCCACGTGGATGGCCCGGGTCGCAAAGCCAGGTCGCGGGATGTTCATCTCAGCGATGGTGGGCCACGTACTCGAGGAGGTCGGCGCGCGTGATCACGCCAACCGGCTGGTCAGCGTCGATGATGGTGACCGCAGCCTCTCCCGACAGCAGTGGCGCGAAGGCCTCGTCCAAGGGCGCGTCGGCGGCCACTGAGGTGAAGGGCGGATCCATCGCGGCGGACACCGAGGCGGTGACCACAGCGGGGTCGCGGTAGACGCGGTCGAGCAGGGTCCGCTCCGCGATGCTGCCCACCACGGTGCTATCGGCTTCGCTGCTCTCCACCACGGGCAACTGGGAGATGTTGTATCTCTGCATGAGATCGATGGCCTCGCCGACGGACCTGCCGGCCTCGACAGCGACCAACGAGGGCACCCTGCCATCGGCGGCATGCGACGCCAGCACCTCGCGGACTCGTGCGGGGCCGAGCCGGTCGAGGAACCCGTTCTGGCGCATCCATTCGTCGGAGAAGAACTTGGTGAGGTAGTTGCGCCCGGTGTCGGGCAGCAGCACGACGATGACCCCGTCCGGGTCGGTGTCGGCGGCGACGACCAATGCGGCCTGCAGCGCCATTCCCGCCGAGCCGCCGACCAGGATGCCCTCTTCTCGCGCCATCCGGCGGGCGGCCACGAAGGCCTCTCGGTCCGTGACCTGGATGATCCGGTCCACGATGGCGGGATCGAAGGTGCCTGGCCAGAAGTCCTCGCCGACGCCCTCGATCTTGTAGGGGGCGATCGGGCCCGAGAAGATCGAACCCTCGGGGTCAGCGCCGACCACCTGGATCGCGGGGTTCTGCTCCTTGAGGTAGCGGCCGGTGCCGCTGATGGTGCCCCCGGTCCCGACGCCGGCGACAAAGACGGTGATGCGCCCCTCGGTTTGGCGCCAGAGCTCGGGCCCGGTGGTCTGGTAGTGCGCCTCTGGGTTCTTGGCGTTGAAGTATTGGTTGGGCTGGAAGGCGCTGGGGATCTCGCGCGACAGCCGGTCCGCCACCGAGTAGTACGACTGCGGCGACTCCCTGTCGACGTTGGTCGGACAGACCACGACGTCCGCGCCATACGCCTTGAGCAGGCTGATCTTCTCGGCCGACATCTTGTCGGGCATGACGAAGATCATCTTGTAACCCTTGATCGCCGCCACCATGGCCAGGCCGTGTCCGGTGTTTCCCGAGGTTGGCTCGACGATGGTGCCGCCCGGGCGCAGCTGGCCGTTGCGTTCGGCCTCCTCGACCATCCGCAGAGCGATGCGGTCCTTGACGCTCCCGCCGGGGTTGAGTTGTTCGAGCTTGGCGAGCACTGTGGCCCCGACGCCGCGGGTGAGAGCGCGCAACCTCACCAGGGGCGTGTTCCCCACCAGGTCGAGGATGCTTTCCGAGTACTCCACCGCCGCGATTCTAGGCGTGTCGCGTGCGTGGCCAACCGCCAGCGCGGACCAGCCTCCCTAGTCGGCGGCGCGCAGCAGGTAGGCGCTGTCGATGTAGTCCTCGACCATCCGGGTCGCGGAAAAGCGCGGGCCGTTGGTGCGCAGCGATCGCTTGATGCGCCGCACCCACTCAGTGGGTACACCGTCGCTGCCACGTGTGTAGAAGAGCGGGGCCACCTCGTGCTCGAGCAGGTCGTACAGGGCCGCCGCGTCGCGGGTGTCCTGCACGCTGGGGTCAAACACCGCGTCTCCTGCGATCGCCCAGCCGTTGGCCCCGTCATACGCCTCCGCCCACCAGCCGTCGAGCACGGAGAGGTTGAGGCCGCCATTCAGAACGGACTTCATGCCGCTGGTGCCGCTGGCCTCGAGCGGAGGGCGGGGGAGGTTGATCCACAGGTCACACCCGGCCACGAGCTGGGACGCGATACCAAGGTCGTAGTTGTCGAGGAAAGCGACGCGCTCGGCGGCGTGAGCCAGTTCCTTGAAGCTGAACACCCCTTGGGCGGAGCGCTTGCCCTCCTCGTCGTTGGGGTGTGCTTTGCCGGCGAGAATCATCTGCATCGGCCGCTCGAGGTTGGAGATCAGAGCGGCGACCCGGTGCGGCTCCAGGGTGAGCAGGTAGAGACGCTTGTAGGTGGCCAGGCGACGGGCGAAGCCGATGGTCAGCGCGTCCGCGCTGAAACCCCGCTCAGCGGCCGCGACCATCTCGCGGTCTTCGCTCCGCGCCAGGCGGGTGGCGACGCTGCGATCGCGCACGTACTCGACAAACTCGCCGCGCAGCCGGCAGCGCAGTCCCCACAGCTCCGCGTCAGGGATGTCGTCGACCGCGGCCCAGGTCTGTGGGTCGGCGGCGCGCGTCACCCAGCCGTCGGCGAGGTGGCGATCGAGCAGAGCGCGCGTCGCGGGCGCCATCCAGGTGGGGATGTGGACCCCGTTGGTCACGTGTCCGATCGGCACTGTGTCGACGGGGCGCTCCGGGAACAGCGGCTGCCACATCTGGCGGGCGACCTCGCCGTGACGTCGGCTCACGCCGTTGGCGGCGCGGCTCATCTTGATCCCCAGAGGGGTCATCACGAACGGCTCGTGAGGGTTCTCCGGTCGGGTGCGCCCCAGCTGCAGGAAACTCTCGAAGTCCATACCGATCTCGCCCGGGAAGTCACCCATGACCTCGGCGATCTCGGCAACGTCGTAGCCCTCATTGCCTGCCGCGACCGGTGTGTGAGTGGTGAAGACGGTGCGCTCGCGAGCGGCGGCGAAGGCGGTGTGTCGATCCACCCCGGCGGCGATCTCCCGACGGGCGAGCTCGAGCGGCGCCAGGCCGGCGTGGCCCTCGTTGAGATGGATGATCGCCGGTTCCATGCCCATCGCCTCGAGCGCCCGCATCGACCCGATACCGAGCAACGCGTACTGCGCGAGCCGGATACCCCGGTCACTCTCGTAGAGACGCGCTGTGATCCAGCGGTCCGTTCGTGAGTTCTCACGCCGGTCAGCGTCCAGCAGGAACAGCGGCACCCGGCCGACCTGCGCGCGCCAGACCTGGACCACGAGCTGGCGACCACGCAGCGGGACACGGATGGTCAGCGGGTCACCCGACGTGTTGCGGACAAGAGCGGCAGGAACACGGTCGGGGTCGAGCGGGATCCAGTACTCGTGCTGGTACCCGGTGCGATCCATGCGCTGCAGGAAGTAGCCCTGTCGGTACAGCAGGCCCACCGCGACCATTGGCACCGCCAGGTCGCTCGCCTCCTTGAGGATGTCGCCGGCGAGCACGCCGAGGCCTCCGGCATAGATCGGCAGCGAGGTGTGCACCGCGAACTCTGCGCAGAGAAACGCCACCGGGCGCGCTGCGGATGCCCTGCCTGGCAGACAGGGGCGCTCGCGGTCGGCCTCGATGGTGGCAAGGACGCCAGCCGCCTGCTGCATCAGTCGTATGTCGGATGCCACTCGCGCCAGGGTGGCGGCCGAGGACTCGAGCAATAGGCGGACGGGGTTGCAGTTGCTGCGCTCCCAGCGCACAGAGTCGATCGCGGCGAAGAGCTCGCTGCCCCCGGGCGTCCACGACCAGAGGTAGTTGTACGCGATCCGCGCGAATGGAGCCATCGCTGGTGGGAGGCGGGCGGCGAGGTCCTCGGCAGCGCGCACCAGGTCGTAGCTGCCGTCCAGGAGTCCCGGCGAGGCCGCTGCCGTCTCGGTCATTGCGCGCGATGGTAGCGTCCGCCGGCGGTGGCTCTGGGAGGGTCCGTGCCCCCGGACGGTGCCGACACCTGGCTCAGCTGGGGCTCAGGGGAGGGCAGAGATGATCGCCCTGACGCCGGCGGCGGCGCCGTCGTGATGGCCGAACACCGCCGTGCCCGCGACCAGCACGGTCGCGCCTGCCGCCACGCAGGCTGCCGCATTGGTGGCGTCTACCCCGCCGTCCACCTCGAGCTCGGTCGTCAGCTCCTGACGGTCGATCTCGCTGCGCAGCTCGGCCACCTTGTCAAGGGTGTGGGGAATGAGCTTCTGTCCTCCAAACCCGGGGTTGATGGTCATCACGAGGGCGAGGTCGCACATCTCGAGCACGTCACTGAGGACGCTCACCGGTGTGCTGGGGTTGATCGCGGCTCCGGCCCGGCAGTCGAGGGCGCGGATCGCCGAGAGCGTGCGGTGAAGGTGCGGCGACACCTCCTGGTGGACGGTGATGCCGTCGGCGCCCGCCGCGGCGAAGGTCTCGAGGTGCCTCTCGGGCTCGCGGATCATCAGATGCAGCTCGAGAGGGAGGCTGGTCTCGCGGCGCAGGGCGCGCACCGTGTCCGTTCCGAACGTGAAGTTCGGCACGAAGCTGCCATCCATCACGTCCACATGTAGGCGATCGACCCCGCTTCCTTCGAGGGCGTGAACGGCCTCGGCGAGGCGCCCGAAGTCGGCGCCGAGCATGCTCGGGGCAATACAGACGCCGTCGCGGCACCCAGCCCAGGACGATCGAGGCACCCTTCCAGAGTAGCCGATGGCAGTCGCGGCAACCGTCGAGACTGGCTGTCAGGAAGTGACGGAGCGGTACCGTACAGAGGTGTAGCGGTCAAGTCGCATAAAGTTAGTGTCCTCATGGTGGGAAGGTGAATAGTTCGGGTACCGCAGGACTCGACGTCGAGAAGGCGCTCGGCGGCGCGGTCAGCGAGCTCGCCGCGACCTTGAGGGGCCAGGCCCCCGCTGGTGACGGTGTCGACTCCCTGGCAACCACTCTGGCGGGGCATGCTCTGACCGGGTCGGTCCGTGGCTGCGCGGTTTGCGTCATAGACGGCTCTGAAGCGCTCCGCGTCGCCGGGATCGCGGGCAGCACCGGTGAGCTGACGGCGGGGTCGGTGTGGCAGCTGACCGCGTCGCCTCTGCCTGAGGTACTCGCGGCAACGGAGCGGATCCACACCGTGGAGGCCGCCGCCAGCCCTCTCGGGCAGGCTCTCCATGTGTCCAAGGATGGCCAGCTGGTGGGTGCTCCGCTGCGGATCGATGGAGCCAGCGACCATGCGCCAACCTCGCTCGGGGCACTGCTCCTGGTTCGCGACCGTCCTGCACCGCTGGCCGACGACGAATCCGCGTTCTTCGAGGACTACGTGTCTCTGGTGGCGATGGCCCTGCGCCAGTCACGGCTGCACGCGGAGAGCGAGGTGACCTCCGAGGCGATGATGTCGTTCCTCAACCTGGTGGTGCACGATCTGCGTGCCCCGCTCACCGTGCTCTCGGGGTACGTGGAGCTGCTCCGTGACGGCACCTTCGGAGACGGGCCGCAAGCCTGGAAGAAGCCGATGGAGATGATCGCGGCCAAGTTGCACGAGACCCACCGGCTGGTTGACGACATCCTCCTGGCCGCCCGGTTGGAGAGCGGGGCCGCACCGGTGAAGCTCGAGACGCTCGACCTCAACGACATCATCGCCAAGGCCGCCATCCGCAGCGAGGCTCGCGCCGGGCTGGCCGGGGCGCAGGTCGAAAGCGCCCAGCACTCCCAGCCGGTGACTGTGATCGCGGATCGATTCCAGGTCGACCGCATCGTCGACAACCTCATCAACAACGCCATCAACTACGGCGGCCCCACACCGTGGGTGCGGCTTTCGGTCGACCCGGCCGATCGGCCGGCGATCCGCGTCGAGGACCACGGCGTGGGTATCAGCCCAGAGCTCCACTCACGGATCTTCGACCGCTTCTTTCGCATCGACACACGAGTGCCCGGAACGGGTTTTGGCCTTCACGTCGGCCGCGTCCTCGCGGAGACCTGCGGCGGCTCGCTCCGCCTCGAGCGCAGCGTGCCCGGTGAGGGCAGTCTCTTTCGCCTCGAGCTCCCCGCCGCCGCCGCTCACTCCTGACGCGGTCGATGCGGTCTGGTACGAGCGCATAGCATCGATGGCCAGCAGCCGGCGGTTGCCCGGCCATTCGATCGTTGTTCCCTGAACAGGAGGCTCCGGCATGGCGGCACAGGACGGGATCGCACTGCTGCGCGAGGACCATCGCGCGGTGAAAAAGCTCTTCAAGGACTTCTCGGCGACGGGGGACAAGGCGCACGCGGCGCGCCGTCGTCTCGCTGACAAGATCATCACCGAGCTGTCGATTCACGCGGGCATCGAGGAGAACGTGCTGTACCCCCGCGCGCGGGTGGCGGTCGCGAAGGTCGAGGACGACGTTCTCGAGGCCCTGGAGGAGCACCACATCGTCAAGGTCACGTGCGCGGAGCTGGAGAAGATGCAGCCGAGCGACGAGCGGTTCGCCGCCAAGATGCAGGTGCTCATGGAGAACGTCAAGCACCACATCAAGGAGGAAGAGGAGGAGCTCTTTCCCAAGCTGCGGAAGGCCTTCAGTCGCGAGGAGTTGATCGTGATGGGTGAGGACATGCGCGCCGCCAAGCGCGTCGTCCCCGCACGACCACATCCGAGCGCGCCCGACCAGCCTCCGGGCAGCATCGCAGCGGCGGCAGTGTCGGCTCCTGTCGACGCCGCCCGCAAGACCGTGGGTGCCGCCGTGCGCCGAGGCCGCAAGGCCGTGTCGGGCGTCGTCGAGGGTTCGACCCGGTGAGCAGGCGCGAGGTTGTGCGCGTCGCCTGAGCCCAGCACCGGTCGGGCTGCCCCGACGAACAGCGACCTCTCCGAGCTGCTTGCCCGTGCGGCGGACGAGCAGGAGGACGGCAGCCAGCGCCAGCGCGCGATGCGACGTGCATCGCGCGCCGCGCTCGGCTGGGACGTCCGGGCTGGTGACCTCGCCGCCGGCGGTGTACCGCTGACGGCGCTGCCGCGGGTGGGCCCCTGGCTCGCGGATGTCATCGGCGCGTGGATCGACGAGGGCACGATCGCTCCGCCGGCGCCAGCCCTGCGTGCGGGCTTTGTCGCACGCGCCGACGCGTTGCGCACGGTCGCGGTGAGCGGCGACTGGGCAACGGCGATTCGGTGTGATCTGCAGATGCACACCCTGAGCAGTGACGGGCATGCGACGCTGGAGGCGATGGCGCGCCGATGCATCGAGCTCGGCTATTCCCACATGGCCGTCACCGACCACTCTGAAGGCCTGCGCATCGCGCACGGGATGAATGCCGCGACGCGGGCCGCACAGGCGGCGGAGGTGCGTACGTTGAACGCGATGCTCTCCGCCGAAGGACACCGGTTCCGCGTCCTGCACGGGCTCGAGATGAACGTCGAGCCGGACGGGAGCGGCGACACGGATCCAGCCGTCCTTGGTGAGCTCGACCTGGTGCTCGGCGCATTCCATTCCAACCTGCGGTTGCCGGATGACCAGACCGATCGTTACATCCGGGCGCTCCACAACCCCAGCATCGATGTGCTAGCCCATCCGCGCGGCCGGATGTACAACCGCCGCGTCGGCCTCGATGCGCGATGGGACGAGGTGTTCGAGGCAGCGGCTGACCTCGGTGTCGCGCTCGAGGTCGACGCCTACCCGGACCGGCAGGACCTCGATGTCGACCTGTTGCGCGCTGCCGCCAAACACCAGGTGTGGATCGCCGTGGACACCGACGCGCACCATCCTGTGGACCTCGATGCCATGCCGCTCGGTGTCGCCGCGCTGATCGAGGCCGGCGTTCCTCGCGAGCGGGTGATCAACGCCTTCACAGTCGATGAGCTGGTGGATTGGGTGGCGGCGCGCCGAGCGCGAGCGGCGCGGCGGGCGGCGGGCCCTCCCTAAGCTGCCTTGCCTTTGCTCACCCGACGGGCGCCTCATGGAGCGGAGGAACACGGGTTGGCAGCAGGCCCGCCGCGGACGCGTGCCCGGCGAACCGCACCGCATCCCGCACCGCACACCCCGACGGATCGTTGTTGAAGAAGGCGTACACATCGTCGTCGGCACTCCACAGCTGCGCGATGCGTGTCACCCAGCTGCGCAAGGCGATGTCGCCGTAGCAGGGGTGGGGCGTGGCGCGGCCCTCGTGGAGCCGGATGAAACCCCAGGTGGAGGTGCGCCACATCGGCTGCACAGGCCGGCCTCGACGGTCGGTGAGACAGAGCGCCGCATCGTGGGCGCGCAGGCACGCCGCCACCTCATCGGTGTACCACGTCGGGTGGCGGAACTCCACGGCGATACGCCACCGCCGCGGAAACGCCGCCAGGGTTGCGTCGAGGCGGCCGACGTCACAGCGCATGGTTGGAGGCAGCTGCAGGAGCAGCGGCCCGGTCTTGGAGGCCAAGGGTTCGGCGCGCTCGAGGAACAGGCGCACCGAGTCGTCAGGATCGCGCAGCCGCCGGATGTGAGTGAGATAGCGACTCAGCTTGAGGACAAAGCGGAAGTCCGCCGGCGTCTCCTCACCCCATCTCCTGAAGGTATCGGCCGCGGGCAGGTTGTAGAAGGTGTTGTTCACCTCGACACAGGCGAAGCGCTGCGCGTAATGCGGGAGCCAGCTGCGCTGCGGCACGTCGCGTGGGTAGAAGCGGCCCCGCCATGACGCGTACTGCCAGCCGGAAGTCCCGACGATCAGCGCCACCGCGTTTCAGTCGAGCGAACGAGCCGCGGCGGCGTCGAGAAACCACACGAGCTCCCCGCTGGAGGGCTGCACGCGGGCGGCCGGAGCGGTGCCTTCGATGACGCCGCGCAGGGCGGCGGCCTTGGCTTCCCCAGTCACCAGGAACGCGACGCGGGTGGCGGCATTGATAGCCGGCAGGGTCATGGTCAGGCGCTCGACTGGCGGCTCGGCTCCACGGCCGCGGGTTGCCCAGGAACCGACGACGTCGAGCGCGGGTGTGCCCGGGAACAGAGACGCGGTGTGGCCGTCCGCGCCCAGCCCGAGCAGCACCAGGTCGAGCCGCGGCGGCGCGCCGCACTGTGACTGGAGGAGTCGCGAGTACTCGGCCGCCGCGGCGTCGAGGTCCGGCCGCTCGGCCTCCATCCGGTGCACGTGCTCTGCGGGGACCGACACCTTGGAGAGGAGCGTGTCGACCAGGAGCCTGTAGTTGCTCTTCGAGTCGTCGAGGGGTACCGCGCGCTCATCACCGAAGAAGACGTGCCATCGCTGCCAGTCGATGCTGGCGCGGAACGTCGACGACGCCAGGGCCTCATAGAGGAACTGCGGGGTGCTCCCCCCGGAGGCGGCGACACGAAACTCATCGCCACCTCGGCACTGGGTCGCCACCCACTCTGCGGCCGCGGCGGCGAGTGCGATGGGATCGGTGCTAACGCGAACGGTTCCGGGCAGCTGCTCGCTGCTCATCGCGAGGCGGTGGCCAGGGACGCTGCGCTCCGCAGGGAGGCGCGGTACACGGCATCCTCGCCGCTGCCCTCCAGCAGGCGGCCGACGAGGTCGACGGTGTCGAGCTCGGGGACGGGTACCGCCCGTTCGGCGGTGAGCCCGCCGTCGACATCAATCACGCTGTGGAGCGCCGAGCCCCGCCGCTCCAGTGTCACCACTGCCTCGTGGCCACCGGCGCGGCAGTGCAGCACGATTCGCACCAGGTCGTGTTCGCTGACGCTGTCGTCCTCGCGAGAAGCGGCGACCACTCGTGGACCATCCCTCGCTCCGGGCCAGTCGAGCCGGCTCGCCAGCCAGCCAGAGATCAACCATGTCTGTGCCGCGATTCGATCACCACTGCACTCCACGTCAACGCGGGTGATGCCGTGGACGAAGGGGCGCATCCCCTCGCCATCGAAGGACTGCGCCAGATGCTGACGCCACATCCGGGTACGCTCCCAGGCGACATCGCACAGGGAGATGGCGTCACCCACCGCCTCCAGTTCGTCGGACAGGATGCGGAGCGTGCCGGCGTGGTCCTCGTACTCGCCGCTGTCGATGATGAGGCGCTCACAGATGGCGACGGCATCCTGCCCAAACGCCTGGTGCAGTGGCGGCGAGCCGACCAACCACAGGTAGACGGGAATGTCAGGCACCAGCAGGGGCGTGACCACGCTGGCCATGTGATACGCAGCCTCACCACCAACATGGAGGCGCACCTGCTCCGCACAGACCTGGCCCTCGTCGAGCGCGGAACACTGTAGCGACAGGTCTGCTTCCATCTGGCTCGGACCGTTGGGGTCGGCGAGGATGATGATCGCGCGAGCCGGATGCTTGGCGCCCAGTCGGCCGACAGCCTGCGACGCCATGTCGGCGCTGTTGTTGTCGATGCAGGCGGCGACGAGATTCAGCACCGACAACCGGACGGCGCCGCCCTCGATGCCACCGCTCCTGAGCATCTCGCGGTGCATCTCGGCGAGCACACGGTTCACGGCGTGCAGGCCGCTGGCGTGCGAGACCTGCAGCGGTTCACCGACAGCGCTCATCTCACAGGCGCCGCCACTGGCGGCCGTCGCGCGCCATGAAATCGCGGGAACTCTGCGGGCCCCAGGACCCCGCCTCGTAGCTGGGGAACTCCTCCGGCTGGGGCGGGTGAGCGCGCCAGCCATCGAGGATGGCAGTACAGAACCTCCAGGCCTCCTCGACCTCGTCCTCCCTCGCGAAGAGCGTCGGGTCGCCGAGCATGCAGTCGAGCAGCAGCCGCTCGTAGGCCTCCGGTGACTCCTTGAGGAACGCGCTGCCGTACAGGAAATCCATGTTGACGGTGCGGATACGGATCGACTGTCCCGGCACCTTGGCGCCAAAACGCAGCGTGATGCCCTCATCGGGTTGGATACGGAGAACGAGGAGGTTGGGGTCGATGCTCTCCGATGGCACCTGGCCTGACGGGGTCGGCGTGTTGCCTCCGAACGGCGAGTGCGGGACGCGGCGGAACTGGATTGCGATCTCGGTGGCGCGCTTGGGCATGCGCTTGCCTGTGCGCAGGTAGAAGGGCGTGCCCGCCCAACGCCAGTTGTCGATATCCACCTTCACCGCGACGAAGGTCTCGCGGACCGAGTCCTCCTTCACATCCCGCTCCTCGCGGTAGCCGGGTACGCGCTCGCCATCGATCCAGCCAGGTCCATATTGGCCGCGCACGGTGTGCAGTGGGGCGTCATCCGGGTGGATGGGTCGCACGGCGCGGAGCAGCTTGACCTTCTCATCGCGCACCGTCTCTGCCCGAAAGTTGCTCGGTGCCTCCATGCCCACGATCGCCATCAGCTGCATGACGTGGTTCTGAATGATGTCGCGCAGCGCACCGGACTCCTCGTAATAGGCTCCCCGTCCCTCGGCACCAATGTTCTCTGCCACGGTGATCTGCACGTGGTCGATGTACTGCCGGTTCCACAGAGGTTCGAAGATGCCGTTGGCGAAACGGAAGACCAGGAGGTTTTGCACGGTCTCCTTGCCCAGGTAGTGGTCGATGCGGTAGATCTGCTCCTCGTTGAAGGCGGAGTGCAGCTTGTTGTTGAGGTCGCGGGCACTCTGCAGGTTGTGCCCGAACGGCTTCTCCACGACCATGCGGGCGTACCTGCCGCCGCTGGCGGGCTGCGACAGGCCCTCTTTTCCCAGCCGTTCAGCTAGTGGCGCGAAGCCACTGGGTGGGATGGAGAAGTAGAAGATGCGGTTACCGGCGGTGCCGCGCTCGCCGTCGAGTTCGTCGAGGGTCTCTCGGATCGCCTTGAGACCATCATCGGCGTCAAGGTCGAACGAGCAGTAGCGCAGGCCGTCGGCAAAGACGTTCCAGACATCGTCGCGCAAAGGAATGCGCCCGTACTTCTCGACGCTCGCGCGCATCGACTCGCGGAACTCCTCGGTGGACTGCTCGGTGCGACCGGCGCCAACGATGCTGAAGCCGGGCGGCAGCTGACCGTCGGCAGCAAGCGCGTAGAACGCCGGAACAAGTTTGCGCTTGGTCAGGTCACCGGTGGCACCGAAGATCACCACAACGCACGGCAGAGGGACCCGCCCCTGGCGCAGCCCCTCGGTGAGCGGGTTGGAGCGCGCGGCCGAGTCAGCCGCGGCTTTGCTCTCGACCTCGGTATCGGTCACGACGGAGTCACGCCGGTGGGCCCTTGTCCTCGCTCTTCACCGCGTGGCCGCCAAACTCGTTGCGCAGAGCGGCGATCACCCTGTTGCCGAAACCGTCCGGCTGGCGTGACTGGTAGCGAGCCATCAGCGACAGCACCAACACCGGTGCCGGGACCGAGAGGTTCATCGCCTCGTCGATGGTCCATCGGCCCTCGCCCGAATCGTCGACCCAGCCGCGCAACTCGCTGAGCTGCGGGTCCTTCTCGAATGCGCGCTCGGCGAGCTCGAGCAGCCAGGAGCGGACCACGCTGCCCTGGTTCCAGAGATGGGCAACCGCATGGAGGTCGAGGGCGGGAAACTGCTGGCTGGCATGGAGAATGTCGAAGCCCTCGGCATACGCCTGGAGCATCCCGTACTCGATCCCGTTGTGCACCATCTTCACGTAGTGGCCGCTCCCCGCCGGCCCGACGTGCAGGAATCCGCCGGGGGGGGCGAGCGTCTCAAAGATGGGTCGCAGCCGCTCCACCGCGTCGGTGTCGCCGCCAACCATGAGGCAGTACCCGACGGTCAGCCCCCAGACGCCCCCACTTGTGCCCGCATCGACGTACGCAATCCCCGCCTGCGCGCAGCGCTTGGCTCGCTCGACGGTGTCGTGCCAGTTGCTGTTGCCGCCGTCGACGATGGTGTCACCGCGCTCCAGGGTGGCGAGCAACCCGTCGAGCGTTTGCTCGGTGATCTTGCCCGAGGGGACCATCATCCACACCGCGCGCGGGGCAGAGAGCTGTGGAGCGAGCTCGGCGAGGGAGCCGACCGTGGTGGCTCCGTACTCCTCGACGGAGCGGCGTGCCTGCTCGTTTGGGTCAAACGCCACCACGCCGTGGTCACCATCGCGACGCAGCCGGTGCACCATGTTGGCACCCATGCGTCCCAATCCCACGAAGCCGATCTGCATCAGAGTGCCCCGGTGGCCGCATGGATGACTGAGTCGGTCAGCCTGCTGAGGCCGAGGGCGAGGTCACCGCGAATGTGCAGCCGTATCACACGGCGCTCGTGGTCGCGCAGTGATTGGAGGTCACCCTGCGCTTGCGCCTGCTTGAGGATCGAGAAGCTGAATGGCTGACCTGGAATCGGCACGTCGACGGCGTCGTCGGCGGTCACCTGGATGTAGATGCCGCTCGCCGGCCCACCCTTGTGCATCTGCCCCGTGCTGTGCAGGAATCGTGGCCCGAAGCCCAGAGTGGTGGCAACGCGGTGCTCGTCGCGGATCGCCACCCGCAGTCGCTGCAGGGCCGACTCGTTCTCTGCGCTGGGGGTGACGTATGCCATCAGCGCCACGTAGTCACCGGGCCGCACCGCCGAGAGGAACTCGGTCAGGGCGCTGTCGATGTCCTGCCGCCCTGGGGCGCCAAACACCGCAATGCCGTCGTCGCTGGCCGTCGCTGATTCGTCCGCGAGGCTGCCACTCTTGATGTACTGATCCAGGACGCGCTTGGTGTTGTCCTTTGACTCCTTGACGTTCGGCTCATCGAAGGGGTCGATGCCCAGCGCCGCCCCTGCCACGGCTGTCGCGAACTCCCACGCGAAGAACTCGGCCGCGAGGTCCAGCAGATCGTCGAGCTGCATGGTCACATCGGGGATTCCCGCCGTCCGCAGAGCGCCAACCTCGGCGTCAAACTCGCGGTCCTCGTCACGCAACCGCAGCACGGTGAGAATGCGGTCATCGCCGTACACGCCCGGCTCGCCGATGGGCTCGTCACCGATGGGGATCAGTCCCTTCCCCTCCTTCCCGGTGCTCTCCGCGATGAGCTGTTCCGCCCACAGAGAGAACGCTGCGATGCGCGTCGGGGCGAGGATGGTCACCTTGTCGCGACCGCTGCGCTGGAGCAGTCCGAGAACTGTCCCCAGTGCGAGGCCGGGATTCAGGTCGGCGACATTGCCACCCCCCGATTGCAGACGCATCTGTGAAGCCCGGTCGAGGAAGGCCTCGACATCGATGCCGATGATCGCCGCCGGAACCAGTCCAAAGAAGCTCAGCGCTGAGTAGCGGCCGCCGATGTCGGCAGGGTTTTCGAAGACGTGGCGGAACTTGCGCTCACGGGCGGTTTCTGCGAGCGGCGATCCCGGGTCGGTGATGCAGATGAAGTGCTGTCCGGCGTCCAGGATTCCCGCGCTGTTGATCCACTCCCAAAAATGCGCGAGGTGGCTCAGGGTCTCGAGTGTCGTCCCCGACTTCGACGCCACGATGAAGAGTGTGGTACGGGGATCCAGGCGATTGGTGAGCTCGGCGATGGTGGCTGGATCAGTGGTGTCCAGCACGTGGAGCTCGGGTTGCCCGGCCGCACTCCCGAACGAGGTGCGCAACACCTCCGGGCACAGACTGCTTCCGCCCATGCCGAGGAGTACGCAATTGCGCAGCCCGGCCTGCTGCACCTCAGCGGTGAGCCCGATGAGTCGGGGCAGCTCGGCACGCATGCTGTCGACGACGTCGAGCCAGCCCAGCCGGTTGCCGATGACCGTGGCGTGGGCTGGGTCACCCGGCTTCCAGAGGTCGGCGTCGCGGTCCCAGATCCTGCGCGCCACCTCGCGCGGCGCGTCGGTGGCCAGCGCATCGCGAACGACACCGGTGCTCGCCGCCAGGTTGAGGTGCTGACGGCTGCCATACCCGCCGCGCATGGCGTCGACCTTCTCTGCGATGCCGCGGATCAGCTCGTCGTACGAGTCCGAGAATGACTTGACACCGGCGGTGAGCAGATCAGCGGTGACCTTCTCCATGTCGATGCCGACTTCGGCCAGCTGGTCCATCACGCGATGCGCCGCAGCGTAGTCGCTGTTGACGGTGCTACCAGCGACGATGCCGTGGTCGCGGAAGGCTGTGATCGTCGAGGGCGGCATGGTGTCCACCGTGTCCGAACCAACCAGCGCCTCGGCGTACACGACGTCGCGATACTTTGGGTTCTTGGCGCTGGTGCTCGCCCAGAGTGGGCGCTGCGCATGAGCGCCTGCCCCGGCGAGCGTGGCGAACTCCTCACCACGGAAATAGAGCTCGAACTTCTCGTAGGCGAGGACCGCGTTGGCGACGGCGGCCTTGCCGAGGAGGTCCTCGAGAGTGGCGTTGCCGGGGTCCGCCGCGAGCTTCTCATCGATGAGCTTGTCGACAGCAGTGTCGACGCGGCTCACGAAGAAGGACGCGACCGAGTGGACATCGAGTGAACGCCCCTCGGCGCGGCGAGCTCTCAGCGCGTTGAGGTAGGCGTTGATGACGTTGTCATAGGACTCGAGGGCGAAGATGAGCGTCACATTGATGTTGACACCCGCAACCAGCGCTCGCTCGATGGCGGGCACGCCCTCCGTGGTCGCCGGGATCTTGACCATGAGATTGGGCCGGTTGACCCGCTTCTGGAAGTCGAGGGCCAGGGTGACGCTCCGTTCGGTGCTGTGCGCGGCCTCGGGCGGAACCTCGAGGCTGACATAGCCGTCGTTCCCATGCGTCCGGTCGTGCACCGGTCGCAGGATGTCCGCAGCTCGCTGAATGTCGGTGACCGCCAGGCTGAGGAAGATCTCCTGTGGGTCGTCCACGCCATCGGCAAGCAGCTCCCGGATCTGCTCGTCGTACTGCGTTCCGTCGGCGATTGCCTTTTGAAAGATGGTGGGATTGCTGGTCATGCCGGTGACGTTGTCCTCGGCGATCAGGCGCTCCAGCTCCCCGGTGGTGAGCAGCTCACGGCTGATGTAGTCGAGCCACACCGACTGACCCTGGTTGGCGAGCTGCTGGAGTGGATTCGAAGCCGTCATCAGCGCCCCTCTCGGACCAGCGAACGCGTTGCGGCGACGATTGCATCCGCGTCGATGCCCGCAGCAGCCATGAGCTCGGCCGGCGAACCGGAGCCGGGCAGCTTGCGAACGGCGAGGTGTACGACGCGCCGTGGATGAGGGTCAGGTGCGAGCGCCTCGAGCACCGCGCTCGCCACCCCACCCTCGGGGTAGTGGTCCTCGACGATCACCAGGCGTCCTCCCGTCTGTGAGGAGGCTGCGCGCAGGGTATTGGTGTCGACGGGCTTGATCGAGTACAGGTCGATGACGCGGCACTGCACGCCCTCGGCTGCGAGGCGCTCGGCCGCGTCGAGGCAATGATGCACGGTGACGCCTGCGCCAATCAGCGTCACGGCATCCTCGTCACTGCTGCGCAGCACCTTGCTGCGACCGATCTCGAACTCCTCGTCGTTGTCATAGAGCGTCGGGTATGCCCCGCGGGTGGTGCGCATGTAGACGATCCCGTCGGTGCTGGCCATGTGCAGCACCAGCTTGGCGGTGCAGACAGGGTCGCTCGGGTAAAGCACGATCGAGGTGTGCACCGCGCGCATCGAGGCGATGTCCTCCAGAGCCATCTGGGACGGGCCATCGGCCCCGATCTCGCTGCCCGCATGAGAACCGGCCAGGCGGATGTTGGCGCCGGAGACCCCGGCCATGCGGACGAAGTCATACGCCCGACTGAAGAACGCTGCGAAGGTGGAGGCGAACGGGACCAGACGCCGGACGCTCATGCCGACAGCGGCGGCGACCAACTGCTGCTCGGCGATGAACATCTCGAAGAACCGGTCGGGGTATGCCTTCTGGAATTCGTCGGAGTGGGTGGAGTTGCTGACCTCCCCGTCGAGCGCGACGACGTCGGCCCGGGCGCCGAGCGCGGCCAGGGCGTCGCCGTACGCCTTGCGGGTCGCCACCTTCTCGTCCCTCGAGTAGGTCGGGAGCTTGACCGTCGCCGCGCCTCCGCGCCTCACCGCCGATTGTCCCGGCTCCGGTGGCAGCGAATCGACGTGGAGGTCGCGGATCCCTCCGAGCTCAGCGATCGCGCGCTCGGCCATGTCGGCGGGCAGCGCCTTGCCGTGCCACCCGTCCTTGTTCTCGATCTCGCTGAAGCCCTTGCCCTTGATGGTCCGCGCCAGCACCACGGTGGGTCGTTCACGTTCTGCGCGTGCACTGGAAAGGGCCTGTTCGATCTCCTCGATGTCGTGGCCGTCGATGACCAGGGCGCGGCAGCCGAACGCCTCGACACGGCGAGCGTACGTCGCCATGTCCCACTCGAACTCGGTGGGCCCCCGCTGGCCGAGTCGGTTGACGTCGACGATGGCAGTGAAGTTGTTGAGCCCGTAGTGGCCCGCCTTGTCCAGGCCCTCCCAGATGGAGCCCTCGGCAATCTCGGAGTCTCCGCACACCGTCCACACGTGGAAGGGCAGCTTGTCGACCGCACGGCCGGCCAGGGCCACCCCGACAGCGATCGGCAGGCCCTGCCCCAGCGACCCAGTGGCGACGTCGACCCATGGCAGGATCGGTGTCGGGTGGCCCTGCAGCCGCGAGGCTTGGGTGCGGTAGGTCATCAGCTCGGCGTCGTCGATGGCGCCGCACGCCTTGAACACTGCATAGATGAGGGGCGAGGCATGCCCCTTGGAGAAGATCAGGTGATCGTTGTTGTCGAGGGTTGGGTTCTTCCAGTCGTAGCGCAGATGCCGCGCGATGAGCACGGCGAGCAGATCGCTGGCTGACATGCTCGAGGTGGGATGGCCCGATCCCGCCTTGGTGCTGGCGCGGATTCCATCGATACGCAGTTGCTGTCCGAGATCGCGCAGGAACGCGACATCCTCGGCAGTGAGACCCTTCTCGAGACTCCCTGTCATCGCCATGGTCCACACCTCCGGGGACTGCTCTCCTGATTCCTTGACACCATCATGCAGCGCAGGCCCGCGCCAGCGCAGGCGGTCGCCACCACGTCCCGGGCCGCTGCCGGGCCACGGTGTAAACTCGGGGCCCGCTCGAAAAGTCGGGCGCGCGCCCATAGCTCAGTCCGGATAGAGCGTCTGACTACGGATCAGAAGGCCAGGGGTTCAAATCCTCTTGGGCGCGCCACACCCCGTCCTGCGGACGCTGGTCTACGCATCCCCTAGACTCCGGGCGCGATGAAAGCCCTTGGAAGGATCTCCGCTGCCGTCGGCGCCGGGCTTGCGGGGATGGGCGCCGCCGTGTTCCTCCACCCGCGCTCGGGAGCTCGCAACCGCCAGGCCGCCGCAGGCGTCGCTCGTCGACAGTCGGCCAACGTCGCGACGATGGTCGGCGCCTCGGTGGCGAATGCTCCAGGTCGCGGGGGACGCAAGCAGGAGCAGCTCGCCGAAAAAGTGCGTGCGCAGCTGGGCGCAGATCACGCCGGCGCCGCTGACGCGCTCCATGTCAGCGCGCACAAGTCGACGGTGACGTTGCGTGGCGAGGTCAGCCACCTCGACGACATCGACGCCTTCGAGGCCAGCGCGCGGTCGGTCGCCGGCGTCGGCGATGTCAACAACTTGCTCCGGCTCGCCACCCCGGCCTCCGCTGGGCGGTGACGCTGCCGATCCAGCCGCCGCTGGAGCCGATGCTCGCCCGGTCCGCTGAACAGATCCCCGCCGGCGCCGGCTGGCGGTACGAGCCGAAATGGGACGGTTTCCGTGCCATCGTGTTCAGGGACGGCAACGACGTGCACATCGGCAGCCGCAAAGGCCAGCCCCTTCAGAGGTACTTCCCCGAGATCCTCGACCCTCTCAAGGGCGCGCTCCCGGCATCGGCCGTCGTTGATGGCGAGATCATCATCGCGACGCCGCATGGGCTGGACTTCGACGCGCTCCAGCTGCGCCTGCACCCTGCAGCCTCGCGGGTGGCCAGGTTGGCTGCCGAAACGCCCGCGACGGTGATTCTCTTCGACCTCCTCGGCGAGGGCGGCGCGGACCTGCGTGATCGACCTCTGGTGGCCCGCCGCGAGTTGCTGGTGAAGGCGGTCTCGGGCAACCCGAGGGTGGCGCTGACCCCGCAGACAGCGGACCTCGACGAGGCCACGGACTGGTTCACCCGCTACGAGGGCGCAGGGCTTGACGGGCTGATCGCCAAGCCGGAGGACAGCACATACCGCAGCGGCGAGCGGGGCTGGACCAAGATCAAGCACCTCCGCACGGTCGACTGCGTGGTGGGCGGCTACCGCATGGAGGTGAGCGGCGGCCGGGTCGGCTCCCTGCTCCTCGGCCTCCATGACAGCGATGGCGTGCTCCACCATGTCGGCCACACGTCGTCCTTCTCGGCCACGGAGAAGCGTGAGCTCGTGGGACTCCTCGAGCCGTTGGCGGGCGGAGAGAGCTTCGGCCGCGGTCGCACCCCGGGGGCGCCGAGTCGCTGGACCAGGAGCAAGGACGCTGACTGGACCGCGATCAAGCCTTCGCTGGTGTGCGAGGTCTCGTTCGACCACCTCCAGGGGCACCGTTTCCGGCATGCGGCTCGGTTCCTGCGCTGGCGCGACGACCGTGATCCGCTGACCTGCAGGTACGACCAGCTGACCGCCGCCGATGCCTTCCGCCTGGGTGACATCGTCGAGCTGCCCGACGCCGAATAGGTACGACGCGCATAGCATCGTGTGGTGCCTCGCCGTCCTCGTGTGATCGACGCCGACCCTGTGGCCACCGCTCGTGCGGCGGGTTTGCGCTACGTCAGTGATGCGTCGCCGGGCATCCGGCGCCAGAGCAAGGCGGGCGGCGGATTCCGCTACGTAGACCCGGACGGGCGGGCGATTCGGAAGGCGGCCGAGATCCAGCGCATCGCCCACATCGCCATCCCTCCGGCCTGGACAGACGTATGGATCTGTCCTCTCGCCACCGGCCACATCCAGGCGACTGGCCGTGACGCGCGCAAACGCAAGCAGTACCGCTACCACGAACGCTGGCGGGAGGCGCGCGACGCGACCAAGTACGAGCGCACGATCGCCTTCGGTGACGTACTGCCTCGAATTCGCGGACGCGTCGACCGCGACCTGCGTCGGTCCGACCTGAGCCGAGAGCGCGTCCTCGCCACAGTCGTCCGGCTTCTCGACTCAACGTACATCCGTGTCGGCAACGAGGAGTACGCACGCGAGAATCGTTCGTTCGGGCTCACCACCATGCGTGACCGGCACGTCGAGGTGGAGGGGACCAAGCTCAGGTTCCAGTTCCGGGGCAAGAGCGGCAAGCAGCATCTTGTTGAGATCGCGGACCGGCGGGTGGCCCGGGTGGTGAGCCGCCTCCAGGACCTGCCCGGCCAGCAGCTCTTTCAGTGGGAGGACGAGGACGGTGAGCTCCACGGCGTGGAGTCGGATGAGGTCAACGCGTACATCCGTGAAGCGGCGGGCGACGACTTCACCGCCAAGGATTTTCGTACGTGGGCGGGCACCGTGCTAGCCGCGTGGGCCCTCCAGGAGCTCGGCGAGTACGCCTCGCAAACCCAGGCGAAGAAGCACGTTGTCGAGGCGGTCGAGTCGGTGGCTCGCCACCTCGGCAACACTCCCGCGGTCTGCCGGCGCTGCTACGTTCATCCCGAGGTG
>JALZAG010000180.1 GCA_030948445.1 Candidatus Dormiibacterota bacterium | reverse complement strand
CCGCGAGGAAGCCGGCCACCGCCCCCGCGGGTGATTGAGCCGAAGGGGTCGCTGCCCCGCTGGTGGACGTGGCCGACCTGGGAGCGGTGGTGGTATCGCCGCAGCCACCGAGCAGCAGGGTGGCGGTGACGGCAGCGGCGGCGGCCGCGACGCAGCGCAGCGTCCTCATTCCTGCTCCCTCCTGACGCGATCGTGCGCCGATTATGGCCGGGGCGAAGCGGCCCCACGCGCGCTCATCGCGCCGGCAGCGACCTCGCGGGTTCGGTGAGGGTGACCCATCGCGGCTGCACCGGTGACGCCACGTAGTCCAGCCGCACCGCCGAGCCGAGCTGGGCGACGGCCTGGTCGCGGCTGACACGAGGGAAGGCGACCAGCACAGGTTGGGCGGATGCGTCGTCCTCAACGGTGTCGAAGTAGGCGTTGCCCTGGCAGTCGCGCAGGAACACCACGAGCCCTACGAGCGGCGGCGGTCCGTGCGCGGAGGCGACGTGCGAACGCAGCGGCACGATGACCGCGTCTGGAAGGCTGGAGTTCGCCGCGGTGACAACCACGGGCGGCTCCGCCACAGCGCCAAGCAGGTCGCTGGACATGGCCGCGGCGGCGCGTGTCGCGGCGTCCTCGATGGCGCCGACGTTGGCGACATCGTACGACTGCTCGAAGTCGCCGAGCGCGCGCAGAGCGGGCGACAGCGAGGGCCGAGGCGCGACGACCGTGCAGTCAGCGCTGCGCGACCGTACCAGCACGACGATGCCGATGCTGAAGAGCACGGCAACGATGACGGCGAGAGCGATGAACCGCCCCCGCAGGGTCATCGGCTGCGGCTACGCGGACTGCTCGGCTGCTGCCGCGGCGGCCGCGGCGGCGCCACGCTTGGTCGGCTCTTCGGTGAGGAGCAGCGGCTCCACGCCGTCAGTGATCGACTGCTCGGTGATCACGCAGCGCTTGATGTCAGGACGGCTGGGCACCTCGAACATGCTGTTCAGCAGCACGTCCTCGATGATCGATTTCAACCCGCGGGCGCCGGTGCCGCGTGCCAACGCCTTTTGCGCAATCGCCTTGAGAGCTCCCTCGTGGAAGACAAGCTGCACGTCGTCGAGCGCGAAGAACTTCTCGTACTGCTTGACGAAAGCGTTCTTCGGCTCGGTGAGGATGCGGATGATGTCTTCCTCATCGAGGTAGTCGAGGGATACATTGATCGGCAATCGCCCGATGAACTCGGGGATCAGGCCGTACTTGAGCAGGTCCTGGGCCTGGAGCTCGCGCAGGATCCTCGTGGTCTGCTTGTTGCGGCTGCCATGCGGCTTGCTGTTGAAACCGATGGTGCGATTGCCGACGCGCTGCTCGATGATGCGCTCCAGCCCGTCGAAGGCCCCACCGCAGATGAACAGGATGTTCGTCGTGTTGATCTGGATGAAGTCCTGGTGGGGGTGCTTGCGACCACCCTGTGGAGGCACGTTGGCGACCGTGCCCTCGAGGATCTTCAGCAGCGCCTGCTGCACACCCTCACCGCTGACATCGCGGGTGATGCTGGGGTTGTCCGACTTGCGCGCGATCTTGTCGATCTCGTCGATGTAGATGATTCCCCGCTCGGCGCGCGAGATGTCGAAGTCGGCGGCCTGGATCAGCCGGAGCAGGATGTTCTCGACGTCCTCACCGACGTACCCGGCCTCGGTCAGCGACGTGGCGTCCGCGATGGAGAACGGGACGTCGATGATCTTGGCGAGAGTCTGGGCGAGAAGAGTCTTGCCACAGCCGGTGGGACCGACCAGCAGCACGTTGGACTTCTGCAGCTCGACATCGCCGCTGGACTTGGCATTCGCGATTCGCTTGTAGTGGTTGAACACGGCCACGGAGAGCACCTTCTTGGCGTGCTCCTGGCCGACCACATACTGGTCGAGAGAGGCGGCGATGACCTGCGGGTTGGGGATCATGCCGCCCTTGCCGCGCTTCTGCGTGGTCGAGCGATTGTCCTCTTCGAGAACCTCCTGGCAGAGGTCGATGCACTGGTCGCAGATGTACACGCCAGGGCCGGCAACCAACTTGCGCACCTGCTCCTGGCCCTTGCCGCAGAAGGAGCACCGCGTGTGGCGCCGCCGGTCGTCGCGCTCAGTCATCGCCGATCACCGTACCACGGCCCGGCCGCAGCCGCGCCTGACCGAAAGAAACAAACCAATGACCGTCCGCGAAGGCGGGTTTGCCCCTCCGGAGGGGAACCGCTGAAGCTGCCGGGGGGAACGCAGTTCCCCCTTCGCTTGGTCAGTCAGCGCAGGCGGGTTCATCCCGCCGGAGCTGACGCCGCTGAGCTGGGGGGAGCCCGAGGGGGGAACGCAGTTCCCCCTTCGCCTTAACGCGTGGCCGCGCCGCCACCCGCCTGGGGGCCGTCACCGTCGCCGGCCGGGCGAGCGGCGCCACCGTTGCTCTCCACCTTGGGGACGGGGCCGTCGCCCTTGGGGCGACCCTGGATGATCTCGTCGATGAGGCCGTACGCCTTGGCCTCCTCCGAGCTCATGAAGAAGTCACGATCGGAGTCGCGGTTGATCACCTCAATCGGCTTGCCGGTGTGGTGGGCGAGGATCTCATCGAGCCGGCGCCGCACCCGCAGGATCTCCTGGGCGTGAATCTGGATGTCGGCAGCCTGTCCGCTAAACCCTCCCGACGGCTGATGGATCAGCACTCGAGTATTCGGCAGGGAAAAGCGCATCCCCGGAGCGCCCCCCGCGAGGATCACCGCCGCCATCGACGCAGCGATGCCCATGCAGATCGTGCCAACACGGGGCTCGACGTAGCACATGGTGTCGTAGATCGCGAGCCCCGCGTACACCGAGCCGCCGGGGCTGTTGATGTAGATCATGATGTCCTTCTCGGGATCCTCTCCAGCGAGAAAGAGCAGCTGTGCCATCACGACGTTGGCCACCTGGTCGTCGATCGGCGTCCCGATGAAGATGATCCGATCCTTGAGCAGGCGCGAGTAGATGTCGAACGCGCGCTCGCCGCGGTTGGTGGTCTCGACGACCATCGGGATCAGGTTGTGCGGAGTCATGTGCTGTTCGTTGCTGATCATGGGCGGATTATAGGGACGAGCCTGCGATTCATCGGCCGCGCGCGCTCAGGCGCGAGCGGTGCCAGAGAGATGGATGAGCGCCACCCGGGCGCGGTGCGCTGTGGCTCGGTCCGGGCTCGTCGCCGCCAGCCGCAGGACACTACGGGCGCGCACCTCATGGGCTCTGGCCAACGCGTCCGTGCGGTGCGAGCGACGGGCCTCGGCGCCCGCCATGCGGTGGTACAGCCCCTGCAGAAGCCACGCCTGGAAGCGCCTGGGGTCGCCAGGACCGGTGAGCCGCTGCAGCACCGCCGCGGCCGCGACCGCTCCGACCACCGGAGGACCGTCGGCGTGGACA
>JALZAG010000176.1 GCA_030948445.1 Candidatus Dormiibacterota bacterium | reverse complement strand
CGACGCGCCCTGGGCGAAGCTCGGCGACAACCTGTTCGTCGTCCACACGGTGCGCGACGGTCGCATCGTTCGGATGGAGGACTTCGTTACCCGCGCGCAAGCATTCCGCGCGGCGGGTGTCGAGCCGGTCGACTGGAGCTGACCCGGATGCGCGTCAGCCGCCGGCTTCGGCGTCGCCGCGCACCATCTCGGTGAGCTTGCGATCGGCGTACCAGGGACGCAGTCGCACGATGGTCGGCGGCTTGCCGCGGTACAGCACCACGCCGGTCGCGTCCTGCAGCTGACGCAGTGCGTCCGGTGAGGCCATCTGGTCCTGCCGGAGTGAGTACGAGCGCGCCGCCTGGCCGTTGTTGTGACTCACCTGGACGTCGGTGTACACGCCGCGTCCCACCAGCTTGGCGACGATGTCGGTGGTCTCGGGGTCGCTGATGCCCGGCAGCACCATCTTGCAGCCGTGGTTGTTCAGGATGGAGTTGGCGCGGTCGGAGCCGTAGCGAGCGCGCAGCTGCGAGAAGTCCTGCACGATCGACATCAACACCACGCCGCGGCCGGCACCCTGCGAGGCCAGTGCCGGCAGCTCCTCGATGGGCACCACGTTGGCCAGCTCGTCGAGGAAGAGCCCGAGCTCGGGCTGCAGCCTGCCGCCGGGCTGTCGCGAGGCCTGCGCGTACGCACGCGTCACCACCGTCATGAGGATGCCGACGAAGAGGGAGGCGATGCGCTCCGGTGACTCTCGCGGCGTGCAGAGGTACAGGGTGCCGCGCTCGCGCAGGAATCGCTCGGGGTCGAATCGCGACGTCATCGCCGACGCCGCCACCGAACGTTCGTTGAACACACTGAAGATGCGCATCACCGTGGAGAACACGGTGCCGCGCTCCTTCTCGGGGCGCTGGTCGATCGAGGCGAGCATGGCCATCGCCCGCTCCGGGTCGGCATCCCGCCCCGGATGTCGCGCGGACAGCCGCTGGAGCAACGCAGTTGGGGTGTCGAGATCGAAGCGGTGGACCCAGTCGCGGACGTCGAGGATGGTCAGGTCGGATGCGGCCGCGGTGTACAGCAGCGGTGCGATCAGCAGCTTGCCGGACTCTGCCCAGTGCGCCCAGTCATTGTCGCCACGCCCGCCGCCCTGCTGCAGGCCCGCGCACAGCCAGGCCGCCACCGTCCAGGCGACGTCGAGCGTTGCGCACCCCGCCAGCGGCGACCAGCTCACCGCGTCGGTGCGACTGCCGATCTCACCGGTGGGGTCGTAGACACACACAGGACCCAGCGCGCGGCGGTGCAGTGCGGTGAGGTCGACCAGCTCGCTCTTCGTCGACGTCACCACCGCAGGGCCCTGCCATTCCAGCAGGTTGGGCACCACCAGTCCGGAGGTCTTGCCGCTGCGCGTCGGCCCGATCACCAGCACCGACGTCTCGGGTTGGGTGGCGATCAGGTGGGCGCCACGTCGCCCCAGCACCAGGCAACCAGCGCGCGACCGCCGCACCTGCAGCGCGCGCAGGTCGCGCCACGTCGCCCAGCGTGAGGTGCGCTGCAGCCGCCCCGGCAGCAACAGCCGTGTGGCGCCGATGCCGGGGATGCCGCCCGCCCATGCCAACAGCCCGCCGCCGATGAGGAGGGCGATCGCCAGCAGCGCGACCACGATGAACGCCACGAAGAGCCACACGTGCGCGGGGACACCGGCGCCGACCAGGTGCCACCACACGATCGCGTCGCCGTCAGCGCGGTAGAGACTGACCAGCCGGACCGGGTTGATGAAGTCCAGTGGCGAGACCGCCGGGTGCGCTCCCGACACCACCGCCGCGGCGGTGAGGAGCGACCACGGCAGCAGCCACGCAACCAACACTGCGCACAGCAATCCCAGGTCGGTCCGCCGCGACCGCGCCCGGGGCACCGCTCCGTCGTTCACGACTGGGCACGCTAGTCACACCTGCCGGACCGCCGGCGGACAAGCGGCGCGGTTCCTGAACGCGCTCCGCTGCGAGCCGAGCGACAATGCGGCCCGGGCCCCCGTAGCTCAGTTGGATAGAGCCGGAGTTTCCTAAACTCTGTGAGTCGCAGGTTCGAGTCCTGCCGGGGGTACCAGGTGCCTCGCGC
>JALZAG010000159.1 GCA_030948445.1 Candidatus Dormiibacterota bacterium | reverse complement strand
GGCCGAGGGAGATGAAGTCGCGGATGCTCTGCTCGTCGTCCACGACGAGGATCCGCGTCGGCTCGCTCATGCGCGGAGTATATGAGCGGATTTGCACTGCGCCGGCAGCGTTATGGGAGTTCTCAGGTAGTTCTCAACCGGTCTCCGGAGGGCGCACCGCCGGCGGCTAGACTTGCCGGCGTCGTGTCGCAGGCGCTCCGCAACGTCCGCCGTCCCGGCCCGCTGGTGGCCATCTCCCTCGCCTACCTGCTGGCGGTCGCGGGGATCATGATCTGGCGCGGTATCTCGGTGTCGCCGGATTACCTGCTCCTGGTGCTCATCCCCGTGGCGCTGCTGAGCGGTCGCTTTATCGGCTTCCTGCGCGACTGGGTGCCCTTCGTGGTCATCTTCCTGGGCTGGGAGGCGATGCGCGGGATCGCCAGCAAAACCGGCTTCGCGCCTCACGTGCGCGACCTCGCCGACCTCGAGACGGGGTTGTTCGCGGGACACCTGCCGACGGCGGTGCTGCAGCAGGCGCTGAACGTCGGGACGCTCGGCCGGGTGCTGGCGTACGGCGCCACGGTGGTGTACTTCTGCCACTTCGTCTTCCCGATCGCGGTGGGCATGGTGCTGTGGCTCGCGGACCGCGTGCAGTTCGTGCGCTTCACTACCGCGCTCATGGGCATGGCGCTGGTGGCGTTCGTCATCTTCCTGCTGGTGCCGACAGCCCCGCCCTGGTACGCGCAGACGCACGGCGTGCTCAGCGGCTTCACCAAGATAATCGGCACGACGCTGCCGAGCTCGGTGTCCCCGTACTATCAGAATCTCAACCCCAACCCGGTGGCGGCCTTCCCGTCGCTGCACGCGGCCTTTCCCTTCCTTGGATTCCTGGCGCTCTTGCGCGTGTTCCCGCGCGGCGCATGGTGGGCATTTGCCTGGTGCCTGCTGGTCTGGTTCAGCGTGGTATTCCTCGGCGAACACTACGTCATCGACGTGATCGGAGGCGTCGTCCTGGCGGGGGTGGCGTGGCTGGTGATGATGCGCGTTGGGGTGCCGCGGATCAGCGTGTTGCAGCACCACCCACAGCCGGGCGCACCGTCACCGGAGATCGTGGTTGCCTGACCTGCCCGAGGGTCTGTCGCTAGCCGAGGTGCATGCGCACACCCGCGCCAGCGACGGCATGGTGACCGCGGTGGAGCTGGTGCGCGCGGCGGCCGGTGCCGGCCTGCAGGTGGTATGCGTGACCGATCACGACGTCATCCCCGACGTCGCCGAGGCAATCGACGTCGGCGCGTCACTCGGCGTCGACGTGGTGCGCGGCGAGGAGGTGACGTGCGTGTTCCCACCGGGGACGCACATCGTCGGCCTGTTCCTGCAGAGGCAGATCCGCATGCACATGTCTGCGGAGGACACCGTCGACGCCATCCACGACCAGGGCGGCCTGGCGATCGTCGCCCACCCCTTCATGCCGACGTACTTCGCATCGATGACCCAGCGGCGGCTCGATACCCTGCTGGAAACCCGCAGTGTCGACGGCATCGAGCTGCGCCACACCGCGCCGGTGTTGCCCGGCACCTGGAAGCGCCTCGACGAGTACTACGCCGCCCGCCGCGACCGGCTCGGGGCGGCCGTCGGCGCCGGCGACAGTCACTTCGGCGCGGCCGACCTCGGGCGCATCGTCACCGTCTTCGAGGGCACCGGCGCCACCGGGTTGCGCGCTTCGCTGGAGGCGCGCACCACCTCGCCGCGGGACGGTATCCGGCCCTCGCCACCGGGACTGCGGGCCCGGCTCGCCCAGCAACAACGCTCGATGATCTGGCTGTCACACCAGCGGCGCACCGGGCGAGTCGGCCAGGGCGTTGGCCCCTCGCCCGCCGGGCACACGGCGGCGGGCAAGTAGAATCCGCATCTGCGCCCGCTTAGCTCAGCTGGTCAGAGCAGAGGACTCTTAATCCTAAGGTCCAGGGTTCGAATCCCTGAGCGGGTACTCCCCCGTTTTGTCAGCTCGCCTGGGCCTTGGTGTACTGCGCGTACTGCATGGTCACCGAGACCGTGCTGCCCGAGGCCGGCTCGACGATACCCTCGTTTCCCTCGCTGGCCTGCCTGGTCGTCGAGTACGCGCCGGCGCTGACGAACGGGAAGATGGCGGGCACCGAGATCTGCGTGTTGGGGGCGGCGGACTGGTCGAGCGTGCTCTGAACGGTGACGACGTCGAAGGCGCTGCCATCGGCGAGCTTGTACGCCCATGCGTACGTCTCGGGGGCGCACGTGCCGGTCGACGTGCCGCCGGCGTGGCGGATCGTGTCCGTGCTCGACTTGCCCGAGCTCACGTAGTCACTGGTATACGGCCCCGGCGCAAAGGTGAGGTGGGGAGCGTTGGGCACCTGGTTGGTGGTTCCGAAGATGGTGCCCAGGTAGTTGCAGTAGGCGGCGGCGACGCCGGGCACGGCGGCCGGGTAGCCGCGCATGGTGGCGGCGTCAAGCGATGTGCCGTAGCCCTGCGCGTCGAGCGCGAAGCTGGGAAAGCTCGCACCGCCCGTGGGGACGAGGTACGCGGCCAGCTTCCAGGGGGAACCCGCGTCGTCCTTGGCGAAGACGAGCAGGTATTTGGTGGCCGACGAGCCGCTGTGCGTGGTCACCTCGGCCAGGAAGCTGGTTGGGTAGGCGCCGTTCTGAGGCACCACTGTGGTGACGTCGGTCACCGTGAAGGGCTCGATCGTCTTCAGGTACGTGGCGTACGCGATGTACTGCGCGGTGTCCATCTCCAGCG
>JALZAG010000043.1 GCA_030948445.1 Candidatus Dormiibacterota bacterium | reverse complement strand
TTCAACGCGATGCAGGCGCTCTCGACTCGCAACGACGAGCCGGAGCGCGCGTCGCGCCCGTTCGATCGCAACCGCGATGGCTTCGTGATGGGCGAGGGCGCTGCCATCGTGGTGCTCGAGGAGATGGAGGCCGCCCGCCGTCGCGGCGCCCACATCTACGCCGAGGTGAGTGGCTACGGCGCCACCGCGGACGCCTCACACATCACCGCGCCCGAGCCCAACGGCGACGGCGCCCGGCGCTGCGTGCTGCGTGCGCTGGAGCGCGCCCACGCGAGTCCCGCCGACGTCGGGTACATCAACGCACACGGCACCGGCACCCAGCTCAACGATGCGGCCGAGACCAAGGCGATCAAGGCGGCGCTCGGCGAGGTCGCGTCGACAGTGCCGATGTCGTCAACCAAGTCGATGCACGGTCACCTGCTCGGGGCCGCGGGTGCGCTGGAAGCGATCATCGCCGTCATGGCGATTCGCGATCAGTACGTGCCACCGACCATCAACCTCGACGAGCCCGACCCGGAGTGCGACCTGGACTACGTGCCCAACGTGGGCCGCAGCCACCGCATCGACCTGGCGATCAGCACCTCGTTCGGATTCGGCGGCCACAACGCCTGCTTGGCGTTCTCACGGGTCGAGTAGTCGAGGGACGAAGCCCACAGGGTCGCTATCAGGTAATCTGATATCTGCCCTCTCACCGGAGGGCGAGCCACACTCTTAGGAGGCTGAGCGTCCCGCAATGCTGAAGCGACTCACCGGCTCGCGCCCGGCCCAGGTGATCCAGGCGTACGGCAAGGCGCAGGGCAGCAACTACGCCGCGGGCCTCGCGTTCAACGCCTTCCTGGCGATGTTCCCGCTGATCCTGGGCATGCTCGCAATCGTCGGCCTGGTCATCGACAACCCGGACCTGCAGACCAAGATCTACAACGGCATCGTCTCGGTGTTCCCGGCTGACGCGCACCAGCAGATCCTCTCCGCGCTCACCGGGGTGAAGCACAACGCGGGCCTCCTCGGGATCGTCTCCATTGTGGGCCTGCTGTGGAGTGGCACCAGCCTGTTCGCGTCGATGGAGTTCGCGCTGACCATGATCTTTGGCACCAAGCAACGCGACACCCTGCGCCAGCGATTGATGGGGCTGGTGATGGTGGTGGTGTTCATCGCCGCGGTGCTGCTCACCGTCACAGCCAACAGCGCCGCGGCTGCCTCAGCCGGCGCCGGCGTCCTCGGAGCCGTTCTCGGAGCCGTCGTGCTGGTGGCCCTGATGACCCTCATCTACCGGTGGGTGCCCAACCGTACCTTTGCGCTGCGCGACATCTGGCCGGGCGCGCTCCTGGCGGGTGTCCTCATCGAGCTCTTCTCCCTGCTCTTCCCGCTCTACGCGAAGATCTCCAAGGGTTTCGGCACCTACGGCCAGCAGTTCGCGCTGTTCTTCCTGCTGGCCACGTGGCTGTCATTCATGTGCCAGTTCATCCTCATCGGCGCCGTCTTCAACAAGATGCGCCTCGGCACGCCGACGGACGAGGGCATCGTGGCCGCGTCGGGTGAGGACACCCGAGAGCACAAGGACCCGGCCAGCGCGATCGACGAGGAGAAGCGCAAGACGCCGCAGGGGCGAGAGTCGCTGCCCGCGAGCAGACCCCACAACAGCGCGCGGCCGCGACCGAGTCCAGTACAGACGCGGGCGCTGCTCGCTCTCGGGGCCACCGCAGCCGCCCTTGGTGCGGTCGTGTCGCGTTCTCGCAGACGGTCGAACGGGCCGCCAGCACCACGCTGACGGCCCGTTGGTGTTCCTGTCCTTATGCGGCCTGACGCCTCAGGGCCGGTTCGAACGAATTCACCGTGGTGCGCGCCGACTTCCGCCACGCAACCACCTCGTAGAGGAGTGCCAGGAGGACAGCCCCTGCTGCGATCGCCAGTCCGATGGCGGCGTAGGCGGCGTACTGGCCGATCTGTGCCCACCCGTAGGAGTTGAGCAGCAGTCCGCGAAGAGTCTCACCGCGGAACAGCGTCTGCACCTGTCCGGCCAGCTTGGTGTTGGTCGGAGCGGCCTGCGCGGCAGCACTCACCTGGGAGTACGTCTGGCCGCCTGCGATCTCGTTGAGATGCACCCTGATGAAGTGATCCGCGTACGTCTGCGCCTGCGCGCCGGTGGTCATCTGCTGTCCTGCGTACACCGTCATCGCAGCGGCATCGACAGCCGGCAGCGAGGTGATCGCCGGGCTGGTGGCAGCCGGGAAGTAGATCTGCTGAGCGGCCAGGTTGTCGTGCACCTGTCCAGTCGCGAAACCGCTGGCCCAGAATGCGAAGCCCGACACGAAGGCCAGGATCCCGATCAATCCAGCCTGAAGAACGAATACTCGCCAGCGCAAACCCTTGTTCATGATTCCTCTCCGTGATGTGTGGTCGCAGTGACCCTTGGTGATCTGTCCTCATGCTCGTGGTGAGCGCAACAGACCGCCAGTGCCGACTGGCCTTACTGACACCGTGCCGTTGGGCCCCTTGGCGGCAGAAGACATTCCCGCCGGCACCGCTCCCACAGCTGTGCAGCGGTGGCCGTCGATAGACTGCCAGCATGCCGAACACCACCAGGGTCCGCCGGCTTCTCGAGCCGGTGAGGGCGATGTCGTCCGACAGTCTGCCGGTGGTGTTGCGGCGGATTGTCAGCAGCGCGTGCGAGCTCGTCGACGCCCAGTACGCGGCACTCGGGGTCCTGGGGCCCGGAACCAATGTCGAGCAGATTCGCCTCATCGAGTTCGTCACCAAGGGCGCCGACCAGGAGACGATCCGCCGCATCGGCCACTACCCCGTCGGCCGGGGCATTCTCGGCGTGCTCATCCGCGAACCGCACCCGTTGCGGCTTCACGACCTGGGGGGCCATCCGCAAAGCTTCGGGTTCCCGCCGGGGCACCCGCCGATGCGTTCCTTCCTGGGGGTGCCGGTGCGCATCCAGGATCGGGTGTTCGGCAACCTGTACCTCACCGAGAAGCTCGGCGGCGGCGACTTCACCGCGGTGGACGAAGAGATCGCGATCGCTCTGGCATCGGCGGCCGGTGTGGCCATCGAGAACGCCCGGCTTCAGGAGCGGGTGCGCCAGCTGGCCGTCCTCGAGGATCGCGAGCGAATGGCGCGCGACCTGCACGACACCGTCATCCAGCGTCTCTTCGCCACCGGCCTCGGGCTGCAAGCGCTGACCCATCGCGCTGCGCCCGACATCGCCGATCGCATCCAGGACG
>JALZAG010000042.1 GCA_030948445.1 Candidatus Dormiibacterota bacterium | reverse complement strand
TTTCCGGGACTCCCGACCGGCACATGCGCAGGAACTCGTCGAACACCTCGGCGCGGTCCTGCGGACCGGGCGCTCCCTCCGGGTGGTACTGCACGCTGAACGCCGGTAGGGAACGGTGGCGTAGGCCTTCGACGCTCTGGTCGTTGAGGTTGCGCTCGCTGACGTACCAGCCGGTGTCGGCCGGGACGCTGTCGGCGTCGACCTGGAACTCGTGGTTGTGCGAGGTCACCCACACCGTTCCGCGCTCCTGGTCGGCGACCGGGTGGTTGCCCCCGTGGTGACCAAAGGGGAGGCGCGAGGTGGTGGCGCCGATGGCGCGGCCGAGCACCTGGTGGCCGAGGCAGATCCCCAGCAGCGGGATGCGCCGCTCAAGCAGCGCGCGGGTCAGCGCGACAGGGCCATCGAGACGCACCGGATCACCCGGGCCGTTGGAGATCAAGACCCCGTCTGGTCGCAGTGCGACGACCTCTTCGATGTCCACGTCGTGACGGACCAGCACAACGTCGGCACCGCGACTGCGCAGCGCGCGCAGCTGGTTGTACTTCACACCGAGGTCGACGACGACGACCCGCACCCCGGTGAACTCGTCGCGGGTGCCAGCGAGCTCGACGACGCGCTCCAGCGAGGCGTCGAGCCCTTCGGTCCACTCGATCACCGGTCGGTCGTGCCCCACCTCGGCGACGAGGTCCTGGTCGGTGACCGTGGGCGCGCGCCGCGCCGCGTCGACCTGCTCGTCGGCGCTCATCGACGCCGCTGGACCGATGACGCCTCGCAGGGTTCCGTGATCGCGCAGGTGGCGCGTGAGCGCGCGTGTGTCGACACCGTGCAGCCCGGGCACGTCCCAGCGGCGCAGCTCCTCGTCGAGCGTGCGTTCGGCGCGGGCGTGACCAGCGTCGAACGACAGCTCTCGCACCACCAGGGCGCGGCAGTGCACCCGGTAGGACTCCGCGGTGTCGTCGCGGCAGCCGTAGTTGCCCATCAGCGGGTGGGTCATGACCACGACCTGGCCCGCGTACGACGGGTCGCTGATCACCTCCTGGTAACCCGCCATGCAGGTGTTGAACACCACCTCCCCGTTTGTGGCTGACGACGCCGCGCCAAACAGCCAGCCATCGAACACCGCGCCAGACTCCAGCGCGAGCCGCCCCGCGATACGGTCAGCCACCTGTCACCTCCACCAGCTGCGCGGGCAACGGCAGCCGGCTCTCGTCGTGGTGGACGATGACTCCGTCGCTCATCGTGAGTAGCACTCGCCCGCGCAGCTGCATCCCGCGCAGCGGGGTGTTCTGGGACCGCGAGAATCCCGGCGATTCGCCGACCGTCCATTCGGCGGCCGGGTCGAAGAGCACGCAGGTCGCCGCCTCGCCGACCCGCAGACGCGGCTCGCGCCCTTGGGCCGCCGGCCCGAGGATTTGGTGAGGGCCGGTGGTGAGGCGTTCGAGCAGGACGGGGATCCAGTCGCCGTGCATCCCTCCCAGCGTGATACACGTCGCCAGCGCGGTCTCCAAGCCGACCATCCCGGGCGCGGCGTCGGCGACGTCACCGCGCTTGTGCTCCATGCGGTGCGGCGCGTGGTCTGTCGCCACTGCGCTGATCACCCCGTCGCGCAGGGCCTGGATGAGCGCCTCACGATCACCCTCTCCGCGCAACGGTGGATTGACCTTGAGCAGCGCGGGCGGATCGGGTTGTGCCGCCACGGGCAGCCACATCGCGAGGTGGTGGGGCGTGACCTCCGCCGTCACCGCCATGCCGTCCATGCGCGCTCTGCGGAGCAGGTCGACGGCGGCGGCGGTGGACACGTGTTGGAGGTGAAGGTGGCCTCGCCCCGCCGCGGCGAGCGCCTGCAGGGCTGCCCGGACTGCCGAGGCCTCCGCCTCAGGCGGCCGGTCTGCAGCGCGGCTCACCGGGCCGGCGCGGGGATCGCGCGCCGCGATCATCGCCTCGTCCTCGGGGTGCACGAGAACCGCACGCGACACATCGGCGCCGCGACGCAGCATCTCGGTGAGGAGCGCGACTGAGGCAGCGTTCCGTCCGTCATCGCTGAACGCAACCGCGCCCGCTCGGGCGCAGCCGGCGACGTCGACGATGTCGGCGCCGGCGAGCGAGTGCGTGCCAGCTGCAACGGTCATCACCTCGATGACCGCCGAGGCCGCGCGCGCGCATGCCTGCTCAACGCGCGCCGGGGTGTCGACGGGCGGGTCGGTGTTGGCCATGGCGACGATGCGAGTGAAGCCGCCGGCTGCGGCCGCCCTGGACCCGGTCAGCACGGTCTCGGCGGTCTCGTCACCAGGCTCTCGCAGGTGGACGTGGAGGTCGATGAGTCCGGGC
>JALZAG010000290.1 GCA_030948445.1 Candidatus Dormiibacterota bacterium | reverse complement strand
CGCCGGCTTCTCGAGTGAGCACGAGGTTCGCGAACGCGTCTTCCTCACCTCGATGACCACCTGCTTTCCCGGCCGTCTGCCCAACAAGGCGGGTGACCGCCGCCCGAGCGTTGCCGAGGTTGCGCTGTGCAGCGGCTGGCTCGACGCCTACCTCCAGCTCCTGCAACCTGCGCTGGTCATCTGCGTTGGCGGCCTGGCACACAGTCGCTTTCTGCCGGGGCGCCGCCTCGAGACCCTTGTTGGCAATGCATGGTCGGCGAGGGGAGAGATCATCGATGGCAGTCCCGACCACATGCCCGTGCTGCTTCCGCTGCCCCACCCCTCAGGCCAGAGTCGGTGGCTCAACGACCCGCGGCACGTACAGCTTCTCGACGCCGCCCTGCAGAGGTTGCGCGAGCTGGCTGCTTGGATCGATTCCCTGCCGCCGTCGTCCTCGGACGGCGGCCCGCCCGCGCGCGACCATCATTTGAGCGGTGCTATGATCCGCGGGCCGTTTTCGGCTTTGCCACAAAGGTAATTCAGGCTGTGCCCGAGACCGATGCCGCGCCGCCGCTTGCGCAGGCGCCTGCCCGCAAGGATGCCGAGGATATCCTCGAGCGCATCTTCACGCCGCGTCCGAAAGCCAGCCCGGCCGAACAGGCCGAGCGGGCGCTACGCCGTCCCAAACAGCTGATCTACTGCGCAATCAGCAACAAGAACTTCTACTGGCGCCAACACATCACCAAGTTCGTGCTCGACGAGGGTGGGGTGCCGATCTCTCCCTTCATGCTCTTCGATTACTACCTTCTCCACACCGTCCCCAAGGAGACCGTGCGTGAGGCGTTCAACAACCTCATCGTCCGCTGTGACCAGATGTGGGTGTTCGGCAACCTCTCGCTGGGTGTAAAGGTGCAGATCGGCATCGCCAAGCGGCTGCGCAAGCCGCTGCGCTTCTACGACATCACCGACATGCCGTACCGCGTGGTCAACGTCCCCGAGGCGATGCTGCGCGAGGAGTAGCCGGGCGCGGCTACGCCAGGCCGAGCTCCGCGAGACGCCGCTCCACGCTGCGGCGCTGGGGCGCGACGGGCTCACCGAGAGGCCGACGGCCGGCAACCGCGTCGATCGTCTTCAGGCCATGGCCGGTGATGTAGGCGACAACGGTCTCACCGCCCGCCCAGCGTCCGGCCGCCGCCATCTTGCGGAGCACCGCGACGGTCACCCCGCCCGCGGTCTCCGTGAAGATTCCCTCGGCGCGGGCCAGCAGCTCGATAGCCTCGACGATCTCGTCCTCTGTGACGCTGGCAACCACACCGCCGGTTCGCCGCGCGATGCGCAGCACATCAGCACCGTCCGATGGATTGCCGATGGCGATGGACTTGGCGATGGTGTCCGGCCGCACCGGCTGCACCACCTCGCTGCCGCGCTCGAAGGCACCCGCGACCGGTGAGCAACCCAGTGCCTGCGCCCCGGTGAACCGAGGCAGCCGCCGGTCGTCGACCAGGCCCAGGTTGATGAGCTCCGCGGCCGCCTTGCGATGTTTCACGAACTGGCACCCGGAGGCCACCGGGATGACGATCTCGTCGGGGAGTTGCCAGCCGAGCTGTTCTGCGGTCTCGAAGGTCAGCGTCTTGCTTCCCTCGCTGTAGTACGGGCGCAGGTTGATGTTGCAGAAGCCCCAGTCGAGGTCGTCCGCGAGCTCTGCGCAGAGGCGATTGACGTCGTCGTAGTTGCCCGCGACGGGGACGATGGTGGCGCCGAACACCGCGGTCGCCGCGATCTTCTGCGGTTCGAGGTCGGCGGGGATGAAGACGACCGCCCGCAGCCCCGCTCGTGCCGCGTAGGCGGCCACTGAGTTGGCGAGGTTGCCGGTGGAAGCGCACGCCACGGTCCGAAAGCCGTTCTGAAGTGCCCAGTTGAGCGCCATGACCACCACTCGGTCCTTGAAGGAGTTGGTGGGGTTGACGGTGTCGTTCTTGAGGTGGAGATTGCGCAGGCCAAGCTCGGCCCCGAGGTTGCGCGCATGGATGAGTGGGGTGAAGCCCTCGCCGAGGGTCACGACCTCGGCGGCATCGACCGGGAGAAGGTCTGCGTATCGCCAGAGCGTCGGCGGCCCCGCCTCGATGCGGTTGCGCGACACGCGCGAGCGGATGACGTCGTAGTCGTAGGTCACCTCGAGTGGCCCAAAGCACATGTCGCACAGGTGCGTGGCCGTGGCCGGCTGCTGGTGAGCGCAGCCGCGACACTGCAGGCCGGTGACCGCGGCAGTGGGGGGAGTGCGTGCCAGCGTGCCAGAGGCGGCGCGGACCGAACCAACTGTGGCCATAAAAAAACCTCCCGGACCGGCCCGGGAGGTCTCCGAACGGAGGGCGCGACGCGCGGCTACGTTCGGAAACCTCCGCGGCGCATCATCATCGATGGGGTGGCGACCACCGTTGTCTGGTGCATTGCGGGCGATGCTATCAGACCCGCGGCCTAGACGCGACGGATGAGGTCGCGCTCCATCCCCTCGCGCGCCTGCCGAACCCGGCCGTGCAGCGGATGGTCACGCAGCGCCTGCTCCATCTGGCGCAGCATCGAATAGAGGTTCTTCATCGCCTTGACGACGTCGCCGATGTCGTTGGCGGCGGGCGTCTCGATGTCGGCGAGCGCTGTCCCCGACGCCCACTGGTGCGCGGCGTTGATGTAGTCAAGCGACAGCGGTCTCAGGGTCTGCAGGCCGTGCTCGCGCTCGAGCAAGGTCAGGCGTTGCAGAGAGCCACGCAGACGCCGGTAGGCAACCTCGACTCGCGGCGTGGGGAAGTGCCTGCGTGACGGCTGGGGTCGCTCACGGCCGCGGTCCTCGGCCACCAGCGTGACCAGGGCCGCAGCGAGCTCGGGCGGCGTGAGTGGGTCGAGGTGGCCGGCGACGATGGCATCGGCGACCAGCAGGGCGTTCTCACCGAAGAGGGATGCGGCCAGCAGGCCCAGCTGGTTGGGAGCGTCGTCCTCCAGGAAACCGGCGTCATGGAGCACTCCGGCAAGTGCGCCGAACTCACGCCGGTACCGGTGCCGCGCCCACTCGAGCTCGGCCTCGCCACCCTGCAGCGTCTCCTCGACGTCGCGCGTCTCCACTCGATGGGCGCGGTGCTCGCCGAAGTACGGGCAGCTGCGGCACGGCGAGTTGTGCAAGCGCTGCTGCAGCTGGCGCAGCTCGCGGCGCATGCCCTCGAAACGCTGTCCAGGATCAGCGCCCCGCCCGCCGTGACGACCACGGCGCGAGCTGTGCCAATGCTCGCGCTTGGCGCGACGCACCTTGGCCTGCAGGTCCTCCACCGAACCGGCAACGCTGAGGTGCGTGCTGAGGGTGCGCTCGGTGCACGCCACCCGCGGGTGGCGGAACACGCGCGCCTGCAGGTCGACGAGCTGTTCCTCGAGGTTGTGTCGCTTCTCCGTCCAGTGGTCGGCGCGCTGCACGTTCTGGTACTGGCCGAACGACTTGTCGAGCAGCTCCTCGGCCCGTTCCACCGAGCGCGTCCTGAGCAGGCTGAGCACCATTGTGTAGGTGGGCGCGAACTTGCTGTCGACGCTCATCTCGCCGCCGATCGCGGAGTCGTAGATGTCGCGGACGTCCACGTCCGACTCCTTGAGGATGACGCCGTGGCCCACCTGGTCGATCCCGCGCCGGCCGGCGCGGCCCATGAGCTGGGTCAGCTCGCCGGCGGTCAGCGCGTGAAAGCCGGTGCCGTCGAACTTCGTGAAGGACGAGACCACGCAAGCGCGCGCCGGCATGTTGAGTCCCAAAGACAGAGTCTCGGTGGCGAACACCACCTTGACCAAGCCCTCGATGAAGAGGAGCTCTACGGCCTCCTTTGCGGACGGCAGCATGCCAGCGTGGTGCATCGCGACACCGTTGCGCAGCGCCGAGGAGTCCATGGCTTGGCGGAAGACACGGCGCTCGTCGGCATCGTCGATGCGCTGCACCAGCTCGCCGTAGCGCGCGTCAATCGCTTCCTTCTCGGCGCGGTTGGTGAGGTCAAGGCCGTGCACGGCGCAGCGGCCCAGGGCTTCGGCGCAGCCGCGTCGCGAAAAGATGAAGTAGATGGCGGGGAGCATGGCCCGGCTTCTCAGCTCGTCGATGACGTGGAACAGGTCGTTGTCGGGGGCCCGGCGCATGTAGCGAAAGCGCGCTTCGTGCATCGATTCGTTGGCAGCCATGTCGAGGGTGCGCCGCGACACCTGGCCGCTCGCATCGAACAGAGGCTCAAGGTGATTGTTGATCGACAGCCACATCTCCAGCGGCACAGGCCGCTCGGTGCGGATGACCGTGGCGATATCGCCGCGAAGCCCGCGCATCCAGGCCGCGACCTCGTCGACGTTGCTGATCGTCGCGGAGAGTCCGATGAGGCGGACGTGCGCTGGGGTCTCGATGATGATCTCCTCCCACACCGTGCCGCGCGGATGGTCATCGATGTAATGGATCTCGTCGAGCACAACGTCGGTGACTGCGTCCAGGCGCGATGGCTCGTCATAGAGGACGTTGCGCAGGATCTCGGTGGTCATCACCAGCAGCGGCGCCCCGTCGTTGACGGTGTGCTCACCGGTGACCAGGCCGACGTTGGCGGTGCCGTATCGCTCGGCGAGGTCGTGGAACTTCTGGTTGGAGAGCGCCTTCAGCGGCGACGTGTAGATGACCCGGGCGTGGCGGCGGCGCAGGTGCTCCGGCGCGAGCACGCTGCGCCACATCGGGTACTCCGCCACCAGCGTCTTGCCGCTACTCGTCGGCGCCGCAACCAGGACTCCGCGGGAACGCTCCAGCTTTTCGATGGCCTCGCGTTGGAATGGGTCGAGTGCGAAGGGCAGTGAGGCTTCGAAGGCCTCAATGGCGACCGCAATCTCCTCAG
>JALZAG010000283.1 GCA_030948445.1 Candidatus Dormiibacterota bacterium | reverse complement strand
TGTGGAGTGCGCGTGACTGCGCATCGTAGGACGGCTCTCCGCGCGGTGCGAAGAGCCGCCCAGCGCGCGTCCTACATCGCCCAGACGGGGCGAACCTCGATGGCGCCCTTGGCTGCGGCCGGGATCTTGGCTGCCCACGCGGCCGCCTCGGCGTCGTCCTTGGCCTCGACCTCGTAGAAGCCCACCAGCTGCTCCGCGCCGCTCGTGACGGTGCCCTTGGTCGCCTCAGTGCTGCCATTGCGAACGCGAACCACCTGGCCAGCCGTCGAGGGCTGGAGAGGCTGCCCTGCCTTGATGGCGCCGGCCGCCTCGAGCTCCTGCTGCAGGGCACCGTACGCCCCCATCTCGGTGTCAAATCCCGGGGTGCCGGGCCGCTCCGCCTTGCTCTCGTCCTGCCACAGCAGGAGCACGTACCTGGACATCTGTCGTCCTCCAGACTTGTCGGGGCAGCCGTTGTGACCGCCCTCTACATGAACGACGCAGCGGACGTCGAAAATCGACAGGGCCTGCGGAGTCCGACAGCGGCAGGTGATTCTGACGGCGTCGTGATCCTGACCTTCCAGCCGTTGCGCTAGGCCTGCATGACGACACTCACGCGCCGGCGATGAGTGCAACCGCGGCCACGGCCAACACCGCGCCGGCGGTCTGGGTGCGCGACTGCTTCTCGTGGGCGATGAGGCGCGCGCACAGGACCGTGAACGCTGGGTAGAAGGAAGCGAGAACCGAGGTCAGGGCGAGGAGGCCCTGCTGCGACGCGTAGAGATAGAGGACGTTGCCGGCGCCGTCGAAGGCGCCGACCGCCGCGACGAGCAGCCACGAGCCCCGTTGCGGAATCGGCGATGCGCGAATCACCAGCGCGGCAACCAGGACGGCCGCCTCCGACCCGAGGCGAGTGCTGAGGAACGCCGCCGTGCCCGCCGGGCTGCCGGCGTGAACGACGATGAAGAAGAATCCAAAGGCCGCGCCCGCGAGGACGGCGAGCCAGAGACCGGCGCGGGCGCCCGGCGCCGAGCTCCGTCCCGCGCCGTTGATCAGCGCGATCGACAGCAGGCCCACCGCGATGCCCACCAATTGGCCGACGTGCAGGCGGTCGCCGCCGAGAATCCCGAGCGCTACAGGCAGGGCTGCCGCGATCACGCCGGTGATCGGGGCCACCGCCGCGATCAGTGAGATGGTCATGGCGCGGTAGAAGGCGATCAGACCGAGACCACCGACGACGCCGCCAGAGAACGCCAGCCCCATGTCGCGCAGGTCCCAGTGGAGAGGCAGGAGCACGATCGCCAAGGGCAGAGCGACCAACCCGGCAAGCTCCATGCCGGCGATGACGCTGGGGACCGAGGTGCGCCGGCCCGCCACACCGCCGCCGAAGTCTGCAACGCCGAGCAGGGCGCCGGAACCAAGAGCAGCCAGGGGCGACAGGAGTGTATTCACCGGCGGGTGGCGAGCCTACCATCCGTCTCGACATGGACCCGCCCCCTCCCCCACCGTCAGGACCGCCAGCTGGCCCTCCGGGCGGCTCGGTGCAACCGGGCTGGCCACAACCGCAGTCCTCGTCGCGCCGCTGGCTGTGGGTGGGAGTGGCTCTCGCCGTGCTCGCGGCGCTGGTGGTTGTTGGTCTGTTCGTGGTCGGCAAGAAGAGCACGCCGACGTCGACAGCGTCGACATTCACAGACCCCACCAGCCACTTCAGCGCGACGTACGAGCACAAGCCAGTTGAGGACGACCAAACCCAGGCGGTGGGCACCCGGTCGCTCAAGGAGGTGTTGTGGACCGACACCGTCGACAGCAACACCGCCGAGATCGTCGGCTACAGCGACCTCCCGGCTGACCTCAACTTCCCGGCGCCCAACGCGGCGCTCGACGGTTCGGTGAACGGCGAGGTGACCAACAGCAAGGGCACGCTGGTGTCCAAGACGTTCGGCACCTACCAGGGATTCCATTCGGTGGACGCCCTCATCTCGGCCTCGGGGGGCTACATCGAGACGCGCACAGTGCTGGCTGGACGGACTCTGTACATCGTGGTGGTGACCTCGCAGAGCAACCCGCCGGAACTGTTCAATGGGTTCGCCAACTCGCTGCACATCATCAACCACGCGCCGTAGCGCGAGCGTCAGATGGCGCGAAGCAGCGGACGGCCCTCGCGGAGGTTGAGCTTGCCCGGCTGCTCTGCCGCGCGGATGGCAGCGACGCGGTCGATGGCGTCGCGCAGCAGGTCGTCGACCGCCATGCCCACCCTCTGCGCGCTCTCCTGCGCATAGCTGAGCAGAGCCGGGTCGGACCTGGCGAAACGGAGGGAGGCGTCGATCACGACACCGGTCTGGCTGCTCATGGCCGCATGGTGCAACCCGTCAGCGACAGCTGCCTGTCGCTGGCGACGGTCGGCTGGCGATCAGGTCCGGATCGTCAGCCGGAGAGTTCGAAGTGGCGCGCACCGTCCTTATTGGCGATTTCCCTGAAGCCGCAGCGGATCACGAGCCGGCGCGACGCCTCGTTGTGCTCGGCGACGACCGCGAACAGAGGACGGTGGCGCTCAATGGTGAGGTACCTCAAAACGGCCGCTCCCGCGATGCCCTGGCCCCAGAACTCGCGGCCAAGCCAGTAGCCGAGCTCGCGCACACCATCGCGGTTGAAGCTGAGCACCTGGCCGGCAACGGCCCCATTGAACAGGACCGTCCTCTTGCCGACGGTGTCGTCCGCCAGCAGCCCTCTCCAGTGAGCGAGGTACGCTGCCTCGTCGCGTTGAGCGACCTGCGCCATCTGCGCAGCTGCGGTATCGCACTGATAGCCGTAGAAGACATGGATGTCGTCATCGACGACCGCGCGGAGCGTCACGGCACTCACTGAAGTGCCGGTCGCCTGGACGCGATGGACCTTGCGGTCCTGCTAGCCAGCACCTGGCGCTTGCGAGACCGGTGAGCACGCACCTTGACGAGGTTGCCACATGCGGCGGACTCGCACCACCGACGTGAGCGATTGCGCGACTCATCGAAGAAGATGAAGGTGCAGCCCGGGTTGGCGCAGACCCTGACGCGCTGAAT
>JALZAG010000237.1 GCA_030948445.1 Candidatus Dormiibacterota bacterium | reverse complement strand
CGGCTTCCCCGACGCCATCCCAAGTCCTGTGCATGCGAGCCCGCCGGCCGAAGGCGCAGTGTCATGAGCTCGGAGACCAAGACAATGTCCAGCGACACTTCGATCCTGCGTCGCGTCGCGAGCACCGCGACAGACCGGCGCACATTCCTTGCGGGGACCGGCGCCGCCGGCGTCGCCCTGGTGGCAGCGGGATGCGGCAGCAGCAGCACCACCTCGCCAGCAGCGACGGGCTCGAGCGCCCCAGCGGCGGCCTCGCCGTCCGCGGGCGGAGACGCGGCGGTGGCCATGACGGCGGCCAGCCTCGAGGTTCTCGCCGTCGCCACCTACAAGGCCGCGGGAGCCGCGGCCACGGGCGGCCACCTCGGAGCCGTCCCTCCAGCGGTGGTCACCTTCGTCACCACCGCGGCCGCGCATCACCAGACCGCCCTCGACAAGTGGAACTCGGTGCTGCAGGCGGGCGGTGCAGCAGCCGTCACGGCGCCGCCGGCAGACCTCAATGCCACCGTCCAGGCGCAATTCGCCAAGGTGACTGACGTGGCCGGCGCGGCCAAGCTCGCGCTCACGCTCGAGAAGGTCGCCTCGGACACCTACCTCGCGGCCGGGCCGACCCTGCAGAGCAAGGACGCGATCACGCTTGCCGGCGCCCTGCAGTGCGTCGATCAGATGCACGCCGCAATCCTCTACTACGTGCTGGGCCAGTACCCGGTGCCCGACGTCTTCCAGAAGACCGACATGGCGTACGCACCCGCTAAGTAACCCAGCGGCGACTCGTTTCCCCCGGCCATGACGGTGGCGAGAGTGGCGTGGCCAGACCACGTCACTCTCCGCCGCCCGACGGCTGTGGCAATGCACACCAAAGGACACCTTGTCATGCGTCTCCGGCCACTTCTCCTCCTCGTCGCCGCAGGAGGCGCACTCGCCGCCTGTGGGAGTTCGCCAACGGGGGCAGCCGCACCGGCGGCGGGGGGCAACACCGTCACCATCAAAGGCTTCGCGTTTGGCCCCACCCCGCTGCACGTCAGCACGGGCACCACCGTGACCTGGACCAACAGCGATTCCACCGCGCACACCACCACCGCGGACACGTCAGCCCCGCAGGCGTGGGACTCCGGCAACCTCTCGCCGAACACGTCGTACGCGGTGACGTTCAGCAAGGCGGGCACCTACTCGTACCACTGCGACATCCACAACTACATGACCGGGACGATCACTGTCGGCGGTTGACACGTAGGCGGGGGAGACTGGCGCACCGGAGCAACGTGACGAGCTGCCGCCATTTCTCCGGCCGCAACTCTCGCAGCGCGAGATGGCGTGGCGCGCCTCATTGCCTGGCTCTGCGCGCGTACCTCGCATACGCCGCCTCATGGTCAGTGATCGACTGATCGAGACCCAGGGAATCGACCGCCCGGCGCCGGCAGTCCTGCCGGTCAAGCGCCACGGTACGCACCAGCGCGGACGCCGCTTCATCGACGCGCGCAGCGGGCACCAGGTAGCCGGTGGTGCCGTCGCCCACCACCTCGCAGAGACCACCGAGGCGCGAGGCAACCACCGGCGTACCGGCCGCCTGCGCCTCGGCGGCGACCATCCCATACGGTTCCTCCCACCGCGAGAGGCAGAGAATGGCCCCGGCGGCGCCGAAGGCGCGCCACAGGGACGCCCGCGGGACGGGCGCACGAAAGCTGACGCCGCGATCCCCTGACCAGCGGCTGCGCACTGCAGCCTCGTACACCGGGTCGTAGGGCGTTCCGTAGACCGTCACAGGCCAGCCCGCGAGGCGAGCTGCAGCGATGCCCTCGTCGACTCCCTTCTCCGCGCTGAAGCGAGCCGCCACGACTGCGCATCGGGACGCCTGCGCGACGAATGGAATCTCGTCCACCGGCACACCGTTGCGGAGCACCTGGTCGACTCGGATGACGCGACCCCAAGCAGCAGCATGCGCTCGCGAGACCGCCGCACACCACAATGCTGCCGAGCTCCGTCGGCTCTCATTGATGGCGTTGGTCATCGTTGTCGTCGGCGGGAGGTGCAGGGTGTGCAGCACTGCCACCCGGGCGTCGGCCGCGGCGCTCACGGCTGGCACGTCGAAGCCGTGGTTGTGCACGACGTCGAATCGCTCCCTGCGGAGGTGCGCGTAGAGGCGACGGTAGGTTTCTGTCATCGCCCCGCTCGGAGGCGCCTCGGCACCGGCGCGGAAGAAGTCTGCGCGCAGCGGGGCGGGGTCGACGTCCAGTGCTGCGATGACGACGCCATCGATCTCCGAGCCGCGCGCCGCGTACACGACCACCTCGTGCCCCCGCGCTGCGAGACCGCGGGCGAGGTCGGCC
>JALZAG010000201.1 GCA_030948445.1 Candidatus Dormiibacterota bacterium | reverse complement strand
GGCGGGTTCGACAGGCGGCAGCTCAGCGGGAACGACAACTGCGGCCGGCGTGGCCGCGGGCGTTAGAAGGTCGCCCCCGCCTTCTCCTGGATGTACTCCCAGGCTTGGCCCACCGTCCCGATCTTCTCGGCGTCCTCGTCCGAGATCTGCATCTTGTACTCCTCCTCGAACGCCATGATCAGCTCGACCAGGTCCAGGGAGTCCGCGTTGAGATCCTCGACGAACGACGCCTCCGGCGTCACCTGATCGGGTTCGACGCCGAGCTGGCTGACGACGATCGTCTTGAAGCGATCGAAGCTGAGATCTGCCATCACTGGTTCCTTCTTTGGGTGGGACGGCCGGGGGGGCGTCCTGGTTTGCTGCAACGATAGCGTCGGAGCCCGGGCCGGGGGGCTTCCACGCGAAGCGACCGGAGGCCCCGTCGATGAAGGCGGGCACAATCGGCGTCGCGGACGCAGCGGCGCTGACGGGGTCTGTCCCCGTGCCGGTTGCCCGCGGCGGCGTCCGGCGGCGCCCACTCCGCGACCTGGCAGCGGTCGGGGCGGGCTCGCCCGCCTGGGGACGGGGATCGGGCAGGTCGTCGGGCACGGCAGGCTCCAATCTCAGGCGGCCAGGCCGCCGTCAACGTGCAGCACGTGGCCGCTGATGTAGGCCGCCTCGGGGAGGGCGAGAAACCGCACCGCTGCAGCCACCTCCTCAGCGCTGCCGAGGCGGCGCAGCGGCACCGCGGCAACGGCCGCGTCCAGAACGCCTCCCATCGCCCTGGTCATGTCGGTGTCGATGAAGCCCGGGGCGACGGCGTTCACAGTGATGCCCCGCGAGCCCACCTCTCGACAGAGCGCCTTGGTGAGTCCGATCAGGCCGGCCTTGGCAGCCGAGTAGTTGGCCTGGCCCGGATTGCCGACCACGCCGGCGACGCTGGCGATGTTGATGATTCGTCCGTCACGCCGACGCAGCATGGGCCGCAAGGCGGCGCGGCAGATCCCAAAGGCGGCGCTGAGGTCGACGGCGAGAACCTCGTCCCAATCGCTGTCGCTGATGCGCACCGCCAGATTGTCGCGGGTGATGCCGGCGTTGTTGACGACGATGTCGATCGCGCCGAGCTCAGCCACCGTCCGCTCGACGAGGGCGGCCGCTGCCGCCATGTCGCCGAGATCCGCCCCCAGGGTGGCGGCGCGTCCGCCGGACTCGCGGATCATCGCCGCCACCTCATCCGCGGCGCCGGCGTTGGCGCCGAAGCCCACCGCGACCGCCGCCCCCGCATCCGCCAGGGCAAGCGCGGTGGCCCGGCCGATGCCGCGCGAGGCGCCAGTGACCAGTGCCACCTTGCCCGCGAGCGGCTGAGAGTTCATGCAGGTGCGGTCCACAACGCGGTCAGCGCAGAGGCGGAGTCGCAGTGGTTGACGACCGCGGTGCGCACATCCGGGACGATCCGCCGGGCGAGGCCGCTGAGCACCGAGCCCGGCCCCACCTCGACGAGCACGTCCGCGCCGAGGCTGACCAGCGCGTTGACGCAGTCGACCCAACGCACCGGGGCCTCGAGCTGGCGGGCCAGCCGGCTCGGCAGGTCGCTTGAGTCCGACACCGCTGCGCCGTCGACGTTGCACACCACCGGCGTGCGGAGCTGATGACGCGGTGTGGCATCGATCTTCTGCGCGAAGCGTCCCGCGGCGGGGCCCATCAGTGGTGAGTGGAAGGCGCCACTGACGTTGAGCTGGACCACCCTCCGCGCCCCCCGTTGCCTGGCCACCGCCCCGGCCTGCTCGACGCCCGCGACCGTCCCGCTGATCACCACCTGGGAGGGTGCGTTGAAGTTGCCGATCACCACCACCTCGCCCGCGGAGCGAACCTGGTCACAGACTGAGGCCACGGTGTCACTGTCGAGCCCGATGACCGCGGCCATCGTTCCCTCGCTCATCCCTGACATCTCCCTGCCGCGTGCGATGACCAGCCGCATCGCGTCCTCGGGGCTGAACGCTCCGGCCACGCTCGCCGCTGCGTACTCGCCCACGGAGTGACCGGCAACGCCGACGACATCGAGGTCGCCGGGGAGCGCGCCGGCCAGCACCAGTTCGACGAACAGCAGGGCTGGCTGGGCAATCTCCGTCGGTCGCAGCTCCGCATCGGAGCCGCGCAGCGCGGCGGCAAGGTCCACCCCTTCGGCGCCGGCGACGTCAAGCAACGAGCTCGCCAGGGGACCGTCCAACAGTCCAGTCGCCATCCCGGCGACCTGGCTTCCCTGACCGGGGAAGCAGAGGGCGGCGCGGTTCATGAGGCGGAGGATCGCTGGCGCTCTGTCAGCGCCGCGCGAGTCACTCGGTGACGATGACCTCGCGGCCGCCGTACTGACCGCAGTTGGGGCAGACGCGGTGCGACAGGCGCGGCTGACGGCACTGCGGGCACGGGTTCAACGCGGGGATGTCGAGCCGATGGTGGGACCGGCGCATGTCGCGCCGGCGCTTTGAGGTTCTCTGTTTGGGGAGCGGCATGATGTCTCCGGGAAGTGCGGGCGCGCGAAATGTCGCGAAGCGCCGTTCCGGAGTATAGGCGCAGGCGGCCGGCCCACGCTATCCCGGAGGTCGTGCCCGTCAGCTCCTGCGGCGCCGACCGCGGGGCGCGGGCGGCTGCGGAAGCGCGCCCAACCCCTCCCGAACCGTTCCCAGCCAACGCTCGAGTTGCTCCTCCAGGCGCTGCATCACCTCACGCGCGTAGTCGTCGGCTGCCGTGCGCTGCGCGGCCGCGTGCTGCTCCGCGTCCGCAACCAGCGCTCGAGCCTGCTCGGTGGCGCTGGTGATGATGGCGTGCTGGTCAACCAGCGCTGCAGCCTGGGCTGCTGCTTCGCGGACCAGACGAGCGGCCTCCTCCTCAGCGCGCCCGGTGACCGCCGCCACCTCGTGCTCGGCGCGCTCCAGGATCTGATCGCGCTCGTCCAGCGTGTGCCTGGCGGTGACCAGGTCGTCCGGCAAAGCAACACGGATGCGGTCGACCAGCTCGAGGATCTCCTCCTCATTGACCACCACGCTGGGGGTGAATGGCAGCCGGCGCGCGGCACCAACCAGCTCCTCGAGGGCGTCGACGATGTCGACGACGGTGCCGAGGTCGTCGCTGCTCGGCGGGCTTGCGCTCATCTCATCCATCCCTGGCGAACTTGTGCCGCAGTGCCTCTGCGCAGGCTGGCGGCACGGCGTCGTCGATTGTGCCACCCAGGCGGAACACCTCTTTGATGATCGACGAGGAGATGAAGACGTTGCTGAACGAGGTCATCAGGAACACGGTGTGAATGTCGGGGTTGAGCCGACGGTTCATCAACGTCATCTGGAACTCGTTCTCGAAGTCGCTGGTGACCCGCAGGCCGCGCACGATGGCGATCGCCCCGACCCGCTGCGCATAGTCGACGGTGAGGCCGTCAAAGGTGCCAACGTCGACGCACGCGGCAGCGTCGATCGACTGACGGATCAGCTCGACGCGCTCGTCGGTGGTGAACAGCGGCGTCTTCGAGGGGTTCTGTAGCACCCCGATGACGACGCGATCGAAGATCAGGCAGGCGCGCTCGAGAATGTCGAGGTGTCCGCGTGTGACCGGGTCGAAGCTCCCCGGGTACAGGGCGATCCGCTCACTCACCGGTGCCGTCCTCCACAACCGCGGGCCGCAAATAGCTCAGCTCGGTGATTCCGTAGCGGCCGCGGCGCACCACCGCAAGCTTGCCGATGCGGTCCGGCAGGGCCCGGGCGCGGTGATGTTCGCACACCACCAGGGGCGGCGGGACCTGGCCAAGCGAAGCGAGCACCTCCAACACCGCGTCGTCGCGGTAGGGGGCATCGACGAAGACCACTGTCGCGGCGGCGAGCGCCCGAGGCTGCGCGCGGACCCACCGCAGCGCGTCGGAGCGAGCCAGGTGGCAGCGGGTTACGCACTGCAACATCGCAGCGGTCGAGCGCACATGAGCCAGCGCCCGGTCGTCGCGGTCCACGAACTCCACCGCATCAGCGCCCCGCGACAGGGCCTCGAAGCCCACCGTGCCGGCGCCGGCAAACAGGTCGACCACGCGCGCGCCGACCACCTCGGCGCCGAGGACGTTGAAGAGCGCTTCGCGGACCACCGCTCGCGTGGGCCGGAACAGTTGCTCGCGCGGCGTGCTCAGCAGCCGGCCGCGCCATTGCCCGCCGGTGACCCGGGTTTGTGCCGTGACGGGCATGAACTCGACGTCAGTCGAGGTCGAAGACGGCGCGGTAGCCGTTCATCGCCTCGTGCAGTGGAGCGTACGCGGTGAGGTCTGGGTCTCGGTCGAGCCAGCTCTGCGCGGCGGAGCGCGCGCGCTGGAGCAGCGCCACGTCGAGCAGGTCGGCTGCGAGCATCTCGGGGAGCCCGTGCTGGCGCAAACCGGCAACGTCGCCGGCGCCGCGCAGACGAAGGTCCGCCTCGGCAAGGTCGAATCCACTCTGGGTCGCGGCCACCGTCTCCAAGCGATGCGAGCCCTCGTCGTCGAGGCTGCCCTGGAAGAGGATGCAGTACGAACGGTGATCGCTACGCCCGACCCTGCCCCGGAACTGGTGCAGCTGCGCCAGCCCGAATCTCTCGGCGCCCTCGATGACCATGATGGTCGCGTTGGGGACGTCCACGCCCACCTCGATGACGCTGGTGGCCACGAGCAGGTCGGCATCGCCCCGGGCGAAGCGGGCCATGCGCTCCTCCTTCTCGCGCGACGCCATCCGGCCATGCAGCAGCTCAACGCGCAGGTCCGGGAACACCTCATCGCGAAGGCGCTCGTACTCGACGGTCGCGCTGCGCACTCCGAGCTTGTCGTTCTCCTCGATGAGGGGGCAGATGACGAACGCCTGCCTTCCCTGCTCCACCTGCTCGCGGATGAAGCCGTACGCCTCGTCACGCTGGTATGGCGGCACCACCCGGGTCATCACCGGCAGCCGGCCCGGGGGCATCTCGCGGAGCTCGCTGACGTTGACGTCCCCGTAGACCGTGAGCGCCAGGGAGCGTGGGATCGGGGTGGCGGTCATGGCGAGGAAGTTCGGTGCCAGCGTGCTCTTGCGGCGCAATCGCTGTCGCTGCGCCACGCCGAATCGATGCTGCTCGTCGACCACCACCAGACCCAGGTCGCTGAACGCCACGTCGTCCTCGATGAGTGCGTGGGTGCCGACCAGGAGCGGCTCACGTCCGTTGGCCATCGCCTCGAGGATCTCCCGCCGGGCGCGTGCCGGTGTGCTCCCCACCAGCAGGCGCGGAGCCATGTCGTGCTCCTCGAGCATCGCTGTGAGCGTGCCCTGGTGCTGGCGGGCGAGGATCTCCGTGGGAGCCATTACTGCGGTCTGGAGCCCGGCGCGGTGCGTCATCAGCGCTGCCATGGCCGCGACCACCGTCTTGCCGCTGCCGACGTCACCCTGGAGCAGACGGTTCATCGAGCCGCTGCCAGCCATGTCGGTGAGCACCTGGTGAGCGGCGACTCGCTGGCCCTCGGTGAGACGGAAGGGCAACGACGACGCGAAGGCGCGCGCCACCTCGGCGTCGTATGGGACCGCCACCCCGGCTCCGCTGAGACGCCGGCGCCGGGCGCGCTCCGCGGCCAGCTGGAGTAGGAACAGCTCCTCGAACGCGATGCGCTCGTGGGCACGGCTCCTGCTGTCCTCGTCGTCGGGGAAGTGCACCTGGTGGATGGCAGTGCCGATGCGCATCAACTGCTCCGTGGCGCGCACCTCCGGAGGCAGGCGCTCCGGAAGCGAGTCCGCCAGCGGCAGCAGCGGTTCGATGAAGCTGCGCAGCCGCGCCGAGCTGACGCCCTCGGTCTCCGCGTAGACGGGGGCGAGGCGGCCGACGTGGCGCTGGCCGGCGCCCACCCGCTCGAACCGCGGATTGCGAAAGCCGAGCCCGGTACGGCTGCTCTCCACCTTGCCACTGACCAGCAACTCCATGCCGCCGCGCAGCTGGTTGATGAGAAATCCCTGGTTGAACCAGACCGCGCTCGCGACTCCGCTGTCATCGACCAGGCTGGCCTCGACCAGGACCATCTTCTTCACCTGGCTGCGTCGCTTGGTGACGCTGCGCACCACCACCCGTGATGTCTGCACCTCACCGGGTCGGAGCTGCGCCAGCGGGGTCAGCTGGCGCGTGTCCTCGTATCGACGCGGGAGGTGGAACAGCAGATCCCGCGCGGTGGTGATGCCGAGTCGGTCGAGGCGCTGCGCCATCGCCTGTGCGATACCGGGCAGCTCGAGCACCGCCGTCGACGGCGAGACTGCGGCGAGTGGTGCCGGAGCGCTCGTGGGTGCCATCTGGATTCGACTATAGACCGGCTCCCGCTTGGCCCCCAGGAGGCGGCACTCGCGCCGGTGCGGAAGAGGTCAGCCGGGGCGCAGCAGGGCGATGCCCACCCCACCTGGCCCGCTGTAGGTCCCCACCACCGCCCCGAGCTGCCCGACGATCATCTCCACCCCGGGAATTTCGGCACGCAGCCGTGGCTCGATTAGGTCGAGCAACTCGGGCGCCCCGCAGTGAAAGACCGCGAGCGCCTCGAGCGGGCTGGCCGCCTTGGCGATCTCGATCATCTTGTCGATGCCCTGCTGGCGCTTGCGCACCCTGGCTTCCGGATGCACCTCGCCGTCGCGCACGCAAAGCAGGGGCTTGACGTTGAGGATGCCGCCGACGAGGCTCTGGGCGCGCCCAATGCGCCCGCCGCGCTGCAGATACGTGAGCGTGTCGAGCAGAACGTAGACGCCGATTCGGCCTCGGCGGTCCTCCACTCTGCGCTCGACCTCATCAAGGTCGCACTCGGCGCTGATATCGGAAAGCGCGGCCCTCACCAGGAACTGGATGCCGGCGCTGACGGTGACCGAGTCGACGACACGGACGGAGCCCGCGGGAAACTCCTGTGCCGCGAGCGCCGCTGACTGCAGGGTACCGCTCAGCTTTTCCGAGATGTGGATGGAGAGGACGGAGTCGCCCGCCGCGACGTGGCGGCGATAGACCTGTGCGAACTGCTCGGGGGTCGGCTGCGACGTGCTGGGCTGCACCGGTGTGGTCGGCAGCCGCGCATAGAACTCGTCAGGTCCGAGGTCGACGCCGTCACGGAACTGGTCCTCGCCGAATCGGACCGTCAGGGGCACGACGTCGACCCCCAGCCGCTGTGCCTCGGAGGGAAGGATGTCGGACGTCGAGTCGGTGACGACTCTGATCATGGCGTCACTCCAGGGAGAGGACGTACGAGTAGTGCTCCTGGCCACCGTCATGGAGCTCGAACTCGGTGTTCGGGAAGGTGGCGCGCATCCGCTCGACCAGCGCATCCGCGTCGGCGGCGGTGACGTCGCCACCGCGATACACCGTGACCAGCTCCGGAGCCTGCGCCACGGAGGTGAGCACAGCCTCGATGACGCTGGGCTCGTCGCTGCCGACCTCGCTGATCTCGTCGTCGAAGATGCCGAGCACGTCACCTTCCTTGATCTCGTGACCGTTCGCGGTGCTGTCACGCACCGCCCGGGTGACCTCCAACGCGTGGACGTGCTCGATGGCGGCCGTCATGCGCTCCGCGTTGGCCTCGATCGATGAATCAGGCTCAAGCGCGAGAAGCGCGGTGATGCCCTGCGGCAGGTTGCGGGTGGGTACCACCGTCACCTCGCAGTCATCCATGAGGCCGTCGACCTGCTGAGCCGTGAGGATGACGTTGCCGTTGTTGGGGAGCAGCACCACCTTGTCCGCGTGGGCAGCACGGACGGCGTTGAGGAGATCTTCAATCGACGGGTTCATGGTCTGGCCGCCCTCGACGACGGCGTCGGCGCCGAGGCTTGCGAGGATGTCCCGAAACCCCTGACCCGGAGCCACCGACACGACGCCGATGGCCTTCTTGGGCGTGTCGGTGGCCGGCTCCGGCAGATCGGGCTGTGCGGCGGCCGCCGTCTCAGCCCTCTCCTCGTCCGCGGCCCGGTCGAGGACTCCGTGGTGCTGCGCTGACATGTCCTCGACCTTCAGCTTGCTGAGACGACCACGCGAGGAGGCGAGCGCGATCAGGGGCGCGGGCTCCCCGGTGTGGATGTGCACGCGCACCAGCTCGGGGTCGCCCACCACCAGCGCCGACTCCCCGAGCTCGGCGAGCTCGTCGCGGAGCTGGTCAGGGTCGAGCCCGGGGCCGTGGATGAGGAACTCCGTGCAGTAGCCCCACCCCTCCTCCTTCATCTCCACGGCCGCCGCTCCGCGCCGCACCGATGGCCGCGGTGCCCCGTCAGTGGCCGTGAACGGGAGCTGGACGCGATCCTCCCCGGAACGGCGCCGGGGACCCGCAGGTGGAATCTGCGCCGACGAGGGGTCGGCGATCGCGCGGCTCAGGCCCTCGAGGATGACCGCAAACCCGAAACCGCCCGCGTCCACCACCCCGGCGTCCCGCAGCACCTGGAGCTGCTCGGTGGTGCGCTCCACCGCGGCGTGGCTGGCCCGGACTGCCTGTTCGAGCACGGTGACGACGTCCGCGCTCTCCTCGGCGGCACGCGCGGCGGCCTCCCCAGCCTCGCGGACCACGGTGAGGATGGTGCCCTCCGTCGGCTTCATCACCGCCTTGTAGGCGACAGTCCTCGCCTCACCCAGCCCCTGCGCGATGGCCCCGGCGTCGAGGCGAGCGCGGCCGCCGACCCCCTGGGACAGGCCCCGCAGAACCTGGGAGAGGATGACGCCGCTGTTGCCGCGCGCCCCCATCAGCGACCCGTGTGCCGCGGCGGCGAGGACGGCTGCGGCGGAGGTGGCATCCCCAGCGGTCTGGGCCTCCTCCACGGCCGAGCGCAGGGTGAGGTACATGTTGGACCCGGTGTCCCCGTCGGGCACAGGAAAGACGTTGAGGTCGTTGATCTCCTCCTGGTTGGCCTGAAGCCACGCCAGGGCACTGCGCAGGCCGGCGAGCAGCTCGACGCCTCCGATGGTGAGCACCGGCTCGCGGAGCAGCGTGAGCTTCGAGCCGGCCTCAGCGGACATTGACGTTGTCCTCGAGATGGATGCCCTGGACGTTGACATTGACGGCCAGCACGGGCAGTCCGAGCGACTTCTCGACGGCGTACCGCACCGCGCTCATCAGGTTGTGAGCCACCTCGCTGATGCGGGTTCCGTATTGCGCAATGATGTAGAGCTCGATCTCGATGCCACCTTCGCGCACCTGGATCTCAACGCCGCGATGGGCGTTCTCGCGATTGAGGCGCTCGGCGATGCCGTCCCGGAGCCCTCTGGCGGCCATCCCGACCACGCCGTAGCACTCATTGGCGGCGTGCCCGACGATGGACGCCACCACACGCGGCGACACCTCGATCCGGCCGAGACTCTCGGTGCGGGACAGCGCATGCGGGGCCTTGACCTTGCTCGTCACGTCGGACCCCATAAGCCGCGCCGCGGCCTTGTGTTATCCTCGGCGACCGCCCGGACTCTGTCCGGGAGCACGCCAAGTCCACGTGTGTGGCGGGGCGCAATTCTAGTACGCGGTCCCATGCTTGTCGGCGTTGGGCCGTTTTCCGGGAAGATCACAACACCATGTCTCAGCGCTGCGATGTCTGCGGTAAGGGTCCGATGTCGGGCAACAACGTGAGCCACTCCAAGCGACACACACGGCGCCGCTTCATGCCGAACCTCCAATCGGTGCACATCCTTCGGGCCGGACGCTTGGTCAAGGCGAAGGTCTGCACCCGCTGCGTGCGTACTCAGGCCAAAGCGGCCCGATAGCTCAGGAGGCAGCGCTCCGGCGCGCCGGCCGGGGACGCCTCACAGCGCGCAGCAGGCTCACCATCTCCACAGCGGCCAAGGCCGCATCAGCGCCTTTGTTCCCCGCCTTGCCGCCGGCGCGGTCGAGCGCCTGCTCAAGGCTCTCCGCCGTCACCACCCCGAAGGTTGCGGGGACGCCGGTGGCAGCGTGAACAGCGCCCACCCCGCGGGCGGCCTCGCCAGCGACCAGCTCGAAGTGGGTGGTTTGTCCGCGGATCACCACGCCGAGGCAGATCACTGCGTCGACGTTGCCGTGCTCGGCTAGCTCGCGGGCGGCAACAGGTATCTCGAAGGAGCCCGGCACCCACGCAACCACGAGGTCCGCGTCGCGAGCACCGTGACGGAGCAGGCTGTCGACAGCTCCTTCGAGGAGCCGCTGGGAGACGATGTCGTTGAAGCGGCCGACCACGATGCCCAACCGCATCCCGGTGGCGTCGAGCTTGCCGGTCTTCACGTCCACGCCCGCATGGTCCCACGCGGCGGTGCCGCATGGGGTCCCTTCGGTTCTCACAGGGGCGAGACAGCTTCTCGCCCCTCCACTCTTCGGCGCGACTCCGCGCCGCTGTCGCCTCCGCGACTCGCCCTCTAGCCGGCGTCCCTCTGTTCGGGGTCGAGGAGGTGGCCCATCTTGGTGCGCTTGGCCTCCAGGTAGCGCCGGTTGTGCGCGGTGGGGGGCACCACCAGCGGCACCTGGTCAACCACCTCCAGGCCGTAGCCGGAGAGCCCGTAATACTTCCGAGGGTTGTTGGTGAGGACGCGGATGCGTTGGATGCCGAGGTCCGCCAGGATCTGCTGGCCGATCCCATAGTCGCGCTTGTCGACCGGCAATCCGAGGTGCTGGTTCGCCTCCACTGTGTCGAGGCCCCGGTCCTGGAGCGCGTAAGCGCGCAGCTTGTCGAGCAGCCCGATGCCCCTCCCCTCCTGTCGCAGGTACACCAGCACGCCCCGGCGGGCGTCGCCGAGGATGGTCATGGCACGGTCGAGCTGCGCGCGGCAGTCGCAGCGCTGGGACCCGAAGACGTCGCCGGTGAGGCATTCGCTGTGCACGCGCACCAGCACGGGCTCGCCGTCGCTGACGTCACCCCAGCACAGCGCCACATGGGTTGCCCCGGTGATCACGTCCTCGTAGGCGTGGATGGTGACGATCCCCTCGTCGATGGGCAGGGTGGTGGTGGCCCCCCGCACCACGAGGCGTTCACTGCGGCGCCGGTACGCGATCAGGTCGCTGATCGCGACGATGTGCAGGCCGTGCTCGGCGGCGAAGCCGTCGAGGTCGGCGCGACGGGCCATGCTGCCATCGGCACGCATGATCTCGCAGATCACCCCAGCGGGGAACCGGCCGGCGGCCTTGCACAGGTCTACGATTGCCTCGGTCTGACCCGCGCGTTCGAGCACCCCACCAGGCGCGGCACGGAGCGGAAACGTGTGTCCCGGCTTGGCGAAGTCACCGGGACGGGCGTGCTCGTCGCAGAGCAGACGAATGGTCGTGGCACGGTCGAACGCGGAGATGCCAGTGGTGACGCCCCGCCCAACCGCATCGACGCTGACCGTGAACGCGGTGCCGAACTGCGAGGTGTTGTCGTCAACCATGGCCGAAAGGCCGAGTTCGTCGAGTCGCCACGCCTCGCAGGCCACGCACACTAGCCCGCGGGCATGCGTGGCCATGAAGTTGACCGCCTCGGGGGTGATCCGATCGGCTGCGATCGCCAGGTCGCCCTCGTTCTCGCGGTCCTCGTCGTCGACGATGATCACGAAGCGCCCCTGTCGAATGTCCTCGACCGCAGTCTCGGGCGTGCACAGGCTCATCGTCGTCCCTCCGCGGCCAGCACCACCGGCGTCGCGGCTCCGAACTGGGCCGCGATCCCCCGCTGCACATACTTCGCGACCAGGTCGCCTTCGAGGTTGACCCTGGCCCCGTCCACCCACGCGCCAGCGACAGTGTTCTCGAGTGTGTGTGGGATCAGCGAGACCGTGAACCGGTCGTCGACGACTGACACCACGGTGAGGCTGACACCGTCGATGGCCACGCAGCCCTTCTCGACGAGCAGCGGCAGCAGCTCCTTCGGGGGTGCCACGGTCACCCGGGTCGCATTGCCGTCGAGGCGGGTCGCGACCACCTCGCCGACGCCGTCGACATGGCCGGTGACCAGGTGGCCGCCGACGCGACCATCATGCCGAAGGGCGGGCTCGAGGTTGACGGCGTCGCCCGCAACGAGCGATCCCAGGGTGGTTCGCGCGAAGGTCTCAGGCATCACGTCCGACACGAAGCCCCCGCTGATGAAGTCACTCACCGTCAGGCAGCATCCGCTGACCGCGATGCTGTCGCCGCGTCGCGCCCCCCGCAACACCTCGCCGCAGTCGACCCGAAGGCGACCGGCGCCCGCGTCCACGCTCTCGACGCGGCCGATCTCCTCAACGATCCCGGTGAACATCTCTATCGCACACAGTAGCCGGTCACGATCAGATCGCTGCCGAGACGCTCCACCTCGACGTCTCTCAGAGCGACGGCATCGGTGAGCGCCGCCACCCCCTGACCGCCGATGGCGCCCGGGGCGGCTGATCCTCCAATCAGCCGCGGCGCCAGCACCGCGACCACCCCGTCGATGAGCGTCTGGTCACGGAGCGAGCCGAGCAGCTCGGCCCCTCCCTCGGCGAGGACGCTGATCACCTGCCGATCACCGAGGGTGCGCAGCAATGCGCCGATGTCGACGCGGCCGCCGCTCTGAGGCAGCTGGAGCACCTCGGCGCCAGCCGCCTCCAGGGCCGCGCAGGCTGCCGCTGGGGCAGCCGCTGTGGTGGCGATCACCACCGGACCCCCGGACTCCGTGAGGATCCGGGCCGTCGCCGGGGTGCGCAAACTGCTGTCGGCGATGACGCGAAGCGGCTGGCGGTGCTCGCCGGGCAGGCGCACTGTCAGCGCGGGGTCGTCGCGCAGGACCGTACCCACCCCGACCAGGACAGCGTCGTGGCGCTGGCGCAGCCGGTGCGCCAGTTCCCGCGACGGCTCCGAACTGATCCATCGCGATTCCCCTGTCCGGGTGGCGATCCGCCCGTCGAGCGACGCCGCGAACTTGGCGGTGACGAAGGGCCGGCCGGTGCGCATGTGGGCGAGGTAGAACCGGTTGAGCCGCTCGGCCTCGGCGCCTCGCACCCCGATCTCGACGGTGATCCCGGCAGCCTCAAGGGCGGCGACGCCGCGTCCTGCAACCGCCGGGTTGGGGTCGATCATGGCCACAAGCACGCGCCGCGGGCGGGCTCCGATCACCGCATCGACGCACGGAGGGGTTCGGCCTTCGACCGTGCACGGCTCCAGCGTCACGAAGACGTCGGCCCCCGCCGCGCCAGCGCCCGCGGCCGCGAGTGCGACCGCCTCGGCGTGCGGCTGTCCGGCGCGCGCGTGGTGCCCCACCGCCACCACCTCTCCGTCTCGCGCCAGCACGGCTCCCACCATCGGGTTGGGGCTGGTCGCGTAGTCGGCCAGCGCAGCCTGCGCAAGCGCGAGGTCCATGAGCGCCCCGTCGTCAGCCACCGTCAGCGTCGCCCCTCAGGCCGGCGCGGCGCGGCGCGACGGGGGTGTCAGAGTCCCATCCGCGCGCAGGCTACGGCGCTGCTCGAGGGTGGCGCGAAGCTGTCCACACGCCGCGTCAGTGTCGGAGCCACGCGTGTCGCGCACCGTGACCACCACACCCTCGAGCTCGGCGAGGAACGCGAGCTCGGTGGTGCGGTCCGGCGGTCCCCAGGGGCTGTCGTCGATGTGGTTCATGGGGATCACGTTGACGTGGGCATGGGCGCGGCGGGCGATGTCGCGCAGGCCGCGCGCCTGCCCGATGCTGTCGTTCACGCCGCCGATGAGGCACCACTCGAAGGTCAGCCTGCGCCCGGTGGTGCGCGCGTACCCGCTCGCCGCCTCAATCAGAGACGCCAGGGGATGGGCGCGGTTCAGCGGGACGAGGCGGTCGCGCAGTTCGTCCGTCGCCGCGTGCAGCGACACCGCCAGGGTGCAGTTGAGGCCGTCCGCTGCGAGCCGATGGATGGCTGGCACCACTCCGCTGGTCGAGACCGTGATTCGACGCGGGCTGATGTGGCCGTCGGAGCTCAGCACCTTGAGCGACTCGACGGTGGTGTCGTATGCGGCGAGGGGTTCACCCATGCCCATGTACACGACATGCGTCACCGGCCCGAGGCCGCGCGAGTACAGCGCAGCGGCGGCGGCTCGGACCTGGTCCACCACCTCCGCCGCCGTACAGGAACGTCGCA
>JALZAG010000161.1 GCA_030948445.1 Candidatus Dormiibacterota bacterium | reverse complement strand
CCGCGCCGCTGTCCAACCGGTGGTCCGGTTGCTCGACGGTGTCGTCCTCGGCTACGAGTCGCTGTGCCGGATAGGGCCGGCCGCGGGGTCGCTAACGTCTCAGCAGCTCGTCGAGGCCGCTGCCGCGAACGGCCTTGCTCGAGATCTCGACATGGAGTGCATCCCCGCGGCCCTCGCATATGCGAGGTGCACGATCCCCGCGACGCTGTTCTTCGACGTGTCGGTTGCCACACTTCTCGAGGCGGACTCCGTGCAGCGGCTTGCCGGCATGGTCACCGATGCCGGTGGATCGCCGGGCGGCGTGGTGCTCCAGGTCAGCGAGCGCGCTTCTGTGCCGAACGTGGCGCGGCTGCGACGGATCGTCGCCGACCTGCGTGGCTGTGGCTTCCGGATCGCCATCGACGACGCCGGCGCTGCACAGGCCAGCCTGCTGGTCATTGCCGAGGTACGGCCCGACTTCATCAAGATCGACCACGGCCTCATCGACGGTGTCCACGCGAGCGACGCGCGGCGGGCGCTGGTCGTGTCGCTGCTTTCGTTTGCCACGCACATCGACGCACGGGTCATCGCGGAGGGAATCGACAGCGCGTTGGACCTGAAGACGCTGACCGATCTGGGCATACAGTTCGGTCAGGGAAGCCAGGTCGCGGAGCGGGTCATCCTCGCCCCCGGGGCAGTCAGCGACGCGGTGACCGTGGAGGCAAGCTGGTTCAGCTCACGGCCGGTGGAGTGCTTCCCGTCATCGCTGCCCACCACCAGGTCGGGTTCTGCCGCTGCGCAGCGTCAGGTTGGGGGTTCGGAGAGCACGGCAACCAGCCTTCCCCACGCACTGAGCAGCGCCGCCCTCGCCCTTCAGGCTGAGCACGATCCGCAACGGATCCTGGCGGTCATCGCCGAGCAGCTCTCGCTTGTCGTGCCTGTCGACGATCTCTCGATCTATGAAGCGGATCACGCCAACCAGCAATTCGTCGCCGCATTCGCCACCGGTCCTCAGGTTTCCGAGATCATGGCTGACTCCTTCCCGCTCACAGCCGGGCTCAACGGCTGGGCATTCGCGCTCGGCATCCCGCAGAACCTTGCCAATGCCGGAGCACATCCGGCTGCACTGATCATCCCCAACACGCCCTTCGAGCACGAATCGCTCCTCCTCATTCCCCTGGTCGCGGGCGACCACAAGCTGGGAATGCTCAACTGCCGGCGCATGGGCCTCAACCGGTTCACCGACGAGGATCTCGAAGCGGCGTCGCTGTTCGGCCACACCGCGGCGGCGGCATGGCACAACGCCCAGCTCTATGAGGAGCTGGCTCGACGCGCCATGACCGATGGGTTGACAGGACTCTTCAACAGCCGCTGGCTGCGCGAGGCCGGCGAGCGCGAGATCGCCGATTGCCGGCGTCGCGGCACCTCACTGAGCATCGTGCTCGTCGACCTCGACCATTTCAAGCAGATCAATGACACCGGTGGCCACGCGGCTGGTGACGTGGTCCTACAGAGGGTTGCGGAGGAGCTCCGCCGCACCACCCGTGCCGGCGACGCAGCCGTGCGACTCGGGGGCGAGGAATTCATCCTGATCCTCGGGGATTCCGATGCGGAGGGCGCGTTGCGAGTGGCCGGCGATCTGCGCCGGGCGCTCGCCAACGTGCCCATCCCGGCCGCCTGCGCTGGGATCGACCAGATCACCGCGTCCATCGGTGTGGCCAGCTTCCCGCAGCACGCCGAGGTCCTCGAGGACCTGGTTCGAGCTGCCGATGTTGCCATGTACGGAGCCAAGGCGGAGGGCCGAGACCGAGTGAAGGTGGCGCTCGATGCGGGGGCATGCCTCGCCACCGACGGCACAGCCGTAGCCTGATCGGGCGAGCGGCTACGAGAAACCGCCAGCAGGGCGATCTCCTGCCCGCTGCACGGTCTGGCCGGTGGCCGCGGCCCTGGTCACGCTCGGCATAGAACCCACGACGGCACGCGCAGTCGTCGATCTCCGCTGCCTCGTCGTGCTCGACTTACTCCGGCGTTACGTACGCGGCGCTCAGACCACCGTCGACCAGGAAGGTGGCGCCGTTGACGTAGGACGACTCATCGCTGGCCAGGAACAGCGCCGCGCTGGCGATCTCGCGAGCCGTCGCCAGGCGGCCCATGGGCAGGTGGACGCGGCGACGCTCGTAAGCAGCGGGATCGTCACTGAAGAGGCGCATCAGCAGCGGAGTCTCCACAGGGCCGGGGCACAGCGCGTTAACACGCACTCCCAGGCGGGCGAATTGAACCGCCAGTTCGCGGCTCATCGAGAGCACTGCTCCTTTGGACGCCGTGTAGGCAATCTGAGATGTGGCAGCACCCATCAACGCCACGAAGGACGCGACGTTGATGACTGAGCCGCCACCCCGTTCGAGGAGCCGCGGGATGCCGAACTTGCAGCACAGGAAGACGCCCTTGGCGTTGACCGCATGTACCCTGTCCCACGCGTCCGGGCTGGTGGACAGGATCGAGTCGTCATCGGGCGGCATGATCCCGGCATTGTTGTAGAGGATGTCGACACCGCCGAAGTGTCTTTTCGTGGCTGTGTACAGTGCTTCCACGCTCCCCGCGTCGCTGACATCGACCTGTTCGAACACAGCATCAGTGCACTCGGCGGCGGTTCGCTCACCGCTCTCGCGGCTGACATCCGCAACCACCACCGACGCACCCTCCTCCGAGAAGAGCAGCGCGGCCTCGCGTCCGATCCCGCTAGCCGCCCCGGTGATCACCGCCACCTTGCCCTCGAGGCGTCCCATCAGCTGTCCGTTGAGACAAACACGTTCTTCACCTCTGAGTACCCATCCATCGCCTGCATGCCGAGCTCGCGCCCGAAGCCGGATTGCTTGAAGCCGCCGAAGGGAGTGGACACGCGCACGGATGTGTTCGCGTTGACCGACAGGACCCCGCTGTCGATCGCGCGTGCGACGCGCAGCGCACGAGCCGCGTCCCTCGTCCAGACGGATCCCGAGAGCCCGTACGGCGTGTCGTTGGCGATACGCACCGCGTCGGCTTCATCCTCGAACGGGATCACGGCCAAAACGGGACCGAACACCTCGTCCCGCGCCACGCGATCGTCATTACTCGCCTCAACGATGGTGCACGGGTACCAGAAGCCGGGACCATCGGGCGCGGGACCCACGAACAGGGGCGTCCCTTCGACGTACGCCGAAACCGCCCGCCGATGCGCCTCGGAGATCAGCGGACCCATCTCGGTGGCCTCGTCCTCGGGGTCGCCGACGATGATGCGCGAAGTGGCCGCGACGAGCTCGCTGACAAAGGTGTCGTACACCGAACGCTGGACCAGAACGCGCGAGCGCGCACAGCAGTCCTGGCCCGCATTGCCGAAGATCGCGGCCGGGGCCGACACGGCGGCCTTCTCGACGTCCGCGTCCGCGAAGACCACACTGGCCGATTTGCCGCCTAGTTCCAGTGACACCCGCTTCACCGTCCCGGCGGCGCCTC
>JALZAG010000154.1 GCA_030948445.1 Candidatus Dormiibacterota bacterium | reverse complement strand
CCGCCTGCGCGATCGACATCCCGTCGTACGTCGAGGTTCCCCGGCCGATCTCGTCGAGGATGACGAGGCTGCGAGACGTGGCCTGGCTGAGGATCGCCGCCGTCTCGGCCATCTCCACCATGAAGGTCGAGAGCCCGCCGCTGAGGTCGTCCTGCGCACCGATGCGCGTGAAGATGCGGTCGCACACCCCGATGCGAGCTCGCGCCGCAGGGACGAAGCTCCCCACCTGCGCGAGAAGCGTCAGCAACGCAACCTGGCGCAAGTATGTGGACTTCCCGGCCATGTTCGGGCCGGTGAGCACGACGATGCGTTCGGCCGCGTCGAGCCGGCAGTCGTTGGACACGAACCGGCCGGTGCCCAGCGCGCGATCCACGAGCGGATGGCGTCCCTGGTCGATGTCGATGACCCCGGATGAGTCGACCAGAGGCCGGACCCAGGACTCCTCCACGGCCACGCAGGCCAGGGCGCGGTGCACATCGATAATCGCCACTGCGGCGGCGGCGTCGAGGAGTTCGGCGGCATGCGCCGCAACGCCGGCGATCAGCGTTTCGAGCAGCTCCTGCTCACGTGTCAGCGCGCGCTCGCGCGCCCCCAGCACAACAGTCTCCCGCTCCTTGAGATCGGCGGTGATGTAGCGCTCGGCCCCGACCAGGGTCTGTTTGCGCGCGTACTCGGTGGGGACGGCCTCGCGGTGGGCGTTGGGAACCTCGATGTAGTAGCCGAAGACGCGGTTGTAGCCGACCTTGAGGGAGCCGATTCCCGTGCGCGTGCGCTCGGCATCCTCGAGTCCCGCGATCCAGGTGCGCGACTCGGCACCCGCAGCGACCAGCTCATCGAGCGCAGCGTCCGCACCAGGGCGGATGCAGCCGCCGTCGCGGGCGCTGATCGGGGGCTCGTCGACGAGCAACGCGCGCAACCGTCCCGAGAGGTTGTCCGGGGCCACGCACCGTGTCGCCGCTGCGCTCAGCTCGCCCGAGCGCATCCGCGAGAGGATGTCCTGGATGGCCGGCAGCGCCGCGCAGGCCTGGCGCACCGCGCCGAGGTCGCGCGGTCCGGCGCTGCGCTGCACACAGCGCGCCACCAGTCGTTCGAGGTCGCGCACTGCTGCGAGTGCCTCGCCGAGGGTGTCACACACCCGAGGTGCGTCGACCAGCTCGGCCACCGCGTCGTGACGCGCGAGGATCAGCAGGGGTTCAGTGAGGGGCTCGAGCAGCCTGGCGCGGAGCAGCCGACCACCCATGGGGGTGCGGGTGCGATCGAGCAGTGCAGCGAGCGAGACGCCGCCGCCAAGCGGGGCCACCAGCTCGAGGTTGCGCCGCGTCTGGGTGTCGAGACGCATGCTGGCGCTGTCGCTGCGCCGGCGGACGTGGACGAAGCCGGGCGTCAGGATCAGCCGGGCGCGCTCGCAATACCCGAGCACCGCGCCGGCGGCCCGGACCGCACGGTCGATGCCGTCGACTCCGACACCGTCAAGGGTGTCGGCCGTGGAGACCGCGAGCAACCGTTCGCGCGCACGCGAGCTGTCGAAGAACGCGGACGGCAGCAGGCTGCGCGGGATGCCGGGCAACATGGTTGCGGGAACGGACTCGCCGTCGTCGGCGACCAGGACTTCGGCGACGTCGAGGCGCTCGCATTCCTCGCGCAGCGCGATGGAGTCGAGGCCGCCGACCACCTCGGAGAGAAGCAGCTCGCCACTGGCGGGATCGAACGCCGCGAGGCCGGTCCGACCGCCGCTGGAGTGGACCGCCACGCACCGCGCCACACGCGCCTCATCGAGGTAGTCCGCCTCACTGATGGTGCCCGGACTCAGCACGCGCGTGACCTCGCGCTGCACCAGACGGCCCGGTACCACCTCACCGACCTGGTCCCACAACGCAACGCGCCGGCCGGCGTCGAGCAGGCGGCGGATGTACCCCGGCGCCGCATGGTGGGGCACACCGCACATCGGCAGACGGCCCGCCGCGCCGAACCCACGGCCGGTGAGGGCAACGCCCAGGATCGGCGCCGCCTCCTGGGCATCGACCCCGAACATCTCATAGAAGTCACCGAGGCGCGCCAGCACTAGGGCGTCCGGGTGTTCGGCCTTCACGGCTCGGTACTGCTGGAGGATAGGGGTACTGCCGGCATCGTCGAGATCGATCACGGGTCCCTGGTCAGGAGCCACGCCGCTCTCGTGGGGTGCCCGCCCCTGGCCCCGCCGGGTCACGCCGCCGCGCTGACCGTGTCGATCTCCAGCTGCCAGTGCGTGACGGCGGCGACGCGACCGCTGCGCAACTCACCGCCGCTGGCGCTGCCGACTGGCAGCCACGCCACCTTGCCCTGCCTGGTGCGCCCGTACGGTCGGCCATCCTCAGCGACGCCCTCGACAAGCACCTCGACGGCGCGGCCGACCAGGGCCTGGTTGCGCTCCAGAGCGATGCCGCGCTGGACCTCGAGGAGGTGGTTGAGGCGACGCTTCTTCTCCAGCAGCGGAACGTCGTCGGGACG
>JALZAG010000095.1 GCA_030948445.1 Candidatus Dormiibacterota bacterium | reverse complement strand
AGACCGTCGCAGTGGTAGTCACGCAGCCACATGACCGCGTTGTCGACGACAAAGCGCCGCACCTCGTCGCTCCCGGCGCCGTCGTAGTTGATGGCATCACCCCAGGGCGTGCGATGCCGGTCCGTGAAGTAGGGACCGAAATCGCCAAGGTAGTTCCCATCCGGTCCGAGGTGGTTGTAGACGACATCCATCACCACTGCGATGCCGGCAGCGTGGCAGGCGTCCACGAAATGCTTGAGCGCGTCCGGCCCGCCGTACGCCTCGTGCACCGCGTACAGGTCGACGCCGTCGTATCCCCAGCCGCGGGACCCCGGGAATGCGCTGACCGGGAGCAGTTCGACCGCGCCAACGCCGAGGGCGACGAGGTGCGGGATGCGTTCGACGGCACCATCGAGCGTCCCGCGCGCCGTGAACGTCCCAATGTGGGCCTCGTACACCACGGCGTCGTCCAGCGGACGGCCGCGCCAAGCGTCATCGGTCCAGTTGAACGCCCCGTGGTCGACCGCCCGCGACGCTCCGTGGACTCCGTGCGGCTGCCAGGCCGAGCGCGGATCGGGTCGCGGTGCGCCTCCGTCGAGGACAAAGGCGTAGTCGTCACCCGCCTTGAGCTCGGCCCCGCGCAGCTCGAACCAGCCGCACTGCACGGGAGTCATCGGTAGGCGCGATCCGCTCGTCTCCACCTCCACGCGCGACGCGTTGGGAGCCCACACGGCGCAGCGGTTCACGGTGACGCCCCCGGCATAATCCGACGGTTCAACAAGAGAAGACTCGAGATGTGGATTGTGACGCGATGAACCTCGGGGACCGCACCGGGCAGCAACCGCAACGCCGTGCCACCTACCGTGTCCAGCTGCGCGCCGAGTTCGACTTCGCCGCGACGGCGGCGCAGGCGGCCTACTTCGCTGAGCTGGGCATCAGTCACGTCTATTGCTCGCCATACACTCAGGCCGCGAGAGGCAGCACGCACGGTTACGACGTCGTCGACCCGACGCGTATCAGCGAGGACCTCGGTGGACCCGGTGGTCACCGCGCGATGTGCGAGGAACTGCGCGCCCATGGGCTCAGTCAGCTCCTTGACATTGTTCCCAACCACATGTCCACGGCCGACCGGCGCAATCGCTGGTGGTGGGACGTGCTCACCGACGGCCAGGCCTCGCCCTACGCCTCGTTCTTTGACATCGACTGGGACGTGGATGAGCCGAGGCTTCGCCATCGCGTCCTCCTCCCCGTGCTCGGCGACCAGGTGGGACGGGTGCTCGAGGACGGGCTCATCCGGTTGGTGCGCGAGGCCGGCGCGCTGCTCGTGGCTTACTCCGACAACCGCTATCCACTGTCGATCGAGACCGTCGCCCAGCTGCTTGCTGCGACCCGCGACCCGCGGGTGGGCGACGTGGTCGCTGCGGTGGCCCGCCTGGAGCTCGGGGTGGACGAGGCCACTCGGCGGCAGCGGTTCGAGGCCAGGCGTTTGATAGGCGAACGCCTGGCATCCGTGCTCGACGACAGCGCGACGGGACCGACGGTCGACGCCGTGCTCGCCGAGGTCAGCGCCGATGTGGCGGCCCTCGACCGGATCCTCAACGAGCAACACCACCGGCTCGCTCGCTGGACGACGGCGGTCGAGGAGGTGAACTACCGGCGCTTCTTCGACATCAACACGTTGGTGGCGCTGCGCATGGAGGATCCCACCGTGTTTGCGGAAACCACCACGCTGATCGCTGAGTTGGTCAAGCGCGGTGATGTCGATGGCCTGCGCATCGACCACATCGATGGGCTTCGCAGACCGGTGCAGTACGCACAGCGCTTGCGCGACGCCACCGCTGCGAACGCCTGGCTGCTCGCCGAGAAGATCCTGGAGCGTGATGAACAGCCGCCTCGCTGGGCGCTCGACGGCACCAGTGGCTACGACTTCCTCGCGGCAGTCAATGGACTGTTCGTTGACCCCGCTGGACACGAATCGCTGGTCACGCTCCACGGCGAGGTCACCGGCCAGCCCGATGGTTTCGCGGCCTACGCCCTTGCCGGGAAGCGAGAGATCCTGCAGACCACTCTCGTCAGTGACGTCGAGCGGCTCACCGGGCTGCTCGCCAATGTCTGCGATGCGTATCCGACGCAGCGTGACCACACGCGCAGTGAGCTGCGAGATGCCGTGGTCGAGCTTGTCGCTGCGATCCCGGTGTACCGCACCTACGTGGACCCGCGTACGCCGCCGCCATCAGCGGTGGATGCAGCGATCATCCGTGAGGCCGCGCGGGCAGCCCAGCGTAACGCTCCCGATCTTGACGGTCGGCTGCTTGACTTCATCACTGACCTCTTCGTGCTGGGCGAGGCGGAAGATGTCGCCACCGCGGAGGAGGATATGCACCTCGCGCAGAGCGACCTGGTGCTCCGACTGCAGCAGCTGTGCGCCGCAACCACCGCCAAGGGAGTCGAGGACACCGCGTGCTATCGGCACCTGGTGCTCGTCGCCCTCAACGAGGTCGGGGATTCTCCGGCTCACTTTGGGATGGGCGTCGACGAGTTCCACGCACGCAACTCGCGCAACCAACGTGAGCGGCCTGCCGCTCTGCTGGCGACCTCCACGCACGACACCAAGCGCAGCGAGGACGTCCGCTGTCGCATCGACC
>JALZAG010000076.1 GCA_030948445.1 Candidatus Dormiibacterota bacterium | reverse complement strand
CTAGGAGGGCGGCCACGGAGCACCCGGCGAGCAGACGACGATGGTCGCGCGCCGGCCCGAGCCTGCTGATCCCTCATCCTCCTGCGCGTCCTGAAGCCGGGACAGGCCCGTCGCGCAGATGGTGCCGACTGCGCCCTCGGCAGCCGCGGCCGTGAATAGCAGGACTCCCATGGGGCGGGTTTGCTATGCGCCCTCGAGTGGGACTGCACTCCTCGCATCACGGCTCACGAAGTCCGAGAGGGCTCCGCCGTATAAGCCGCTCCACCCTGGTCCAATCACTCGTCGTTTACCGCTCCGGGTAACCAGTTCTCCAGGAATCACCGGCCACTGAACTCGGACCGGGCTTCTTATTGAGCATTGGGCGGGGGGACCAGGGGTCACAGCTTCGCTCGACCCGTGGGCATGGGCGACGATGACGTTGGCTGCAAGGATTCACCTGCACATGCGGGACCTCAGTTCACCGAGGACGGCCGCGACCGCGAGGATTCCACACTGCGAGGACTTCATCCCACGCCGGCGGCCGCACCGTCAGGGGTGCGCTCATCGGTGCCCGGAGAGCTGGCGTGAGCATTTCGATGTAGCGAAGACGTAGGCGATTACTGCGTTCGTGAGCTCCGACGCGTATGGCGCGCAGCATCTCGAAGAGTTGTAGTACGTCGAGCCCCGTGAGGTCAGGCCGAACCGCGCCGGCCTCTTGCGTGCGCGCGAGTAACTCGTCGATGCGTCGCCCGAGGCTCGCGCCCGCGTCGTTGAGTTCCTTTCCCGCCCGGAATGTTCCGGCAAACGCGCTCATCGACCCCGCTCCGGCCTCCATAGCGGATACGAGGAAGCCGATGAACGCAGCCCATGGGTCGTCGTCAACGCGTGCAAGCGCATCTCGGGCCGCCTGTTCGATGGCCGCCATCGCGAACAGCGCGAGCCTGCGGACAAGGTCGTCGCGGCCCGAGAAGCGTCGATACAGCGACGCCACGCCCACGCCCGCTTCGGCCGCTACCTCAGCGATCGGTGCTCTTGGATTCGCCGTCAGGACGTTCAGGGCTGCCGCCAGGATGCGCTCGTCGTTGGCCGAGGCTTCGGCTTGGCGACCACGCGTGCGCCCATCTCTCGGGTCGTCGAGCACAGGTGTAGCATACCCGAGAGAAACGGAATCATCCGTTCCGCTTCTGCTACGCTTCGGCTGCGGCGACCAGCCGCCCACAAGACGAGGAGACACCATGGGCCGTGCAGTTGTTCATTTCGAGATCGAAGGCCTCGACGGCGCGAAGTTGCGCAGCTTCTACGGCGAGCTGTTCGGCTGGGAAGCGCAGGTTGACCCCGGAAACCCGTCGGGGTACGGGCTGATCCCGCGCGAGCAGAACCTCGACCGCGCCGGGCAAGGTCTCGGCGGCGCCATCGCACAGGTTCCTGACGTGCCCTCGACGACCTGGAAGGGACTTTCTCGCGCCGAAGGACATACCGGAGGTGTGACCTTCTTCGTCGAGGTCCCCGACGTGGAGGCGGCTCTCCAGCGCGCGGACGAACTCGGGGGCAAGCGGATGCTCGGCCCCGATCCCCTCTTTCCCGGAGTGGAGATCGGCCGTTTCGCGGATCCGGAAGGCCATCTTATCGGCGTCATCACCGAGCGGCACGCCGGGCACTAGCCAGCCGTGCCCGCACGCTCCCAGCGCCGCGCTCGCCACAGCTGGCTCAGCTTCATCCCGTACGACTGTCAAGGACTATGCGCTGCGCTGCCCGCTCGTCCTCGACCACGACTCGGGGAGCTCGGCGGTTGCTGACGCCTATGCTGGGTTGGATGATCGCCGGCGGCCTCGCACGTGCCAAGCGACCGGAGATGCCTGTGGTCGCTGCGGTCGGCGCGATGATCCTGGGCGCCGCGTGCCTCGACTTCCTGCCGCCGCTCGGGCTATTGGAGTTGGCCGCTGGGATCTACGTGCTGGTTGGGCGGCGCTCAAGGGCCGGTGTCATTGCACTAGTCCCGACGGCGATGATCCTCGCTTCGGCAATCGACATCATGGTCACCGTGAGTGGACCGGCCAATCCAGTCATGGTGCCGATAGCCGTGGTTTCGGTGGTCGTGGCCGCCGCCCTAGTAGGAGGTGTCGTTGTGATCCAAAGGGCTGATCCGCGCTAGAGAGTTCGGGGGCTACCAGTCGGTTTGCGTGAGCCTTGCCACCGGCGCCGGCGAACCCATCCCGCTGTGACCAGCAGCGCACCGCTGAGCAGGAGCGCAGGCGTCCAGGGCGATTCAGGGACGCTGCTCGCGGGAGAACCCTCGAAGTTGTAGCAGCAAACCCCATCGACCATAAGGTGAACGCTGTCAGCCTGGGCCTGCGGGACGGTGGTGGCCACCTGGGGATGGGAGGCTGCGAAGGAGTAAGCCCCGACCTCCTCAAGGAGACTGCCAGCAGTCGGCGCGCCGATGTCGGCCGTGTTCACCTTGATGGTGATCGTGCACGGAGTCGCGGCACTCGGCGCGGCCGGGCAGTTGATGCCCCCGGACTCGGGATTGCCAGCGACGATCCCCGCCGCGGGAGTACCGATGGCAGTCGACTCCGGGTACAGGATGACGTGCGGGAAGCACGCGGAGACCGAGCAGAGGTCGGTGCTCTGAGCCGGACCGGCGTAGAAGGCCTGGGCCTGCGTGCACGTACCCGGTGCGCAGCTCATTCCTGCGTAGAAGATCTCGAACAGCCGCTGTGGGTCAGCGGTCGCCATCACCCACCGGGTCACGTACTGCTGCAGGGTCGTCCCGGGGATGGCGGAGGCTACGGTCGCGTCACCGAGATCGGTGACGTTCATCGTCACCGTCAGTGTCGATCCGGATAGGCTCAGCTGGCTCCGGGTCAGGTCCATCCCCGGGACGTGGGTTCCCGCTATGGCGCCCGATGCGGGGCTGTACACCGCGTTGTTTGCCGCCCCTGCGAGGTGGTCCGTCGGGGTGGTCGACGGCACGGGGGCCGGGGCGTTGATGGGGGAGCCCGGGACTAAGCTACCAAGTACCCCGCGCCCGGCGTTCTGGCGAATCACCGTGACGATCGGCGCACCGGCGTGATCGGCGGTCTGGTTCATGCTCGGGGAAGACCCGGACGTCAGGAGCCCGTTCGAGGTGTCGTCGTACACGATTTCCGCCGCACCGGTCGAGTCGGTTCTCACCATGAAGAAGTCGGCGAGGTTGCGGTTGCCCTGCTGGAGGACGCAACCAAGGCCGGCCCCGCAGATGTCGCCGTAGTGCATCGGGTGTGGGGACGCTGTGAGCGGGGTGGCGAGGGTCAGCGGCGCTCCGGTCACTGCCCCTGACTGGTCCGTCCGGAACTGCACCTGGTTGAAGAACAGGTTCCAGACCTCGCAGCCCGCTGAGTGCAAGTCGGTTCCACAGTTGTTGGTGTTGGGATCATCGCCCTTGTTGGATCCATACCAGGCGATGTCTGCGATCCCGCCTGTGCCGCCGGACGCGCTCCACGAGAAGGAGTTGACCACGTCACCAGTGGAGAGGAGGCCGTCACTCACCTGGACAGGGGCCGTCCAATGGTTCCAGCAGTTCACGGTGCAGCCCTTGAACGCGGTCGCGTTGTTGGCAGGCGCCGCGGTGATGAAAACCTGATCCTTGCTGGGGTCGGTGGCGATCTGGTTCCACGAGAGGTACAGGTTGCGTGCCTTGTCGATGGTCAGCACCGGGAAGTGTGAATTCGGGTCGCCGGTGAGCCCGCTCGCGGCGGTGATTAGGCCCGAGCCGGCGAGGCACGGCGGGTGTGACGTGGCGGTGTCGTCGAGAAAGCAGAGGTCGCCGGTCGCCAGCGGCGTCCCGATGTTCATCTTGATGTTGCCACTACCGTCGCCGGCAGCCTCGAAGACCTTGCCGGTGAGCTGGTCGATTGCCGGGTATCCGTCGTTGCCAAAGTGGAGGTTGGGTGTCGAGGGGGTAGCGCCGTCGGCGGGGGTGTACGTGGTGCCGTCCGTGCTCTTGTTCCAGGCCGCGCCACCGGCGTTGTAGGTGAGGTAGACGAGCGGCTTGGTTCCCGTGTACGCGGACGTTGACGTGACCCCGGTCGGGGGGTCGAACACAGCCTGCCACTGGCGGTCAGCGGTGGGTTGCTGCGACGAGCAACCCGCGGTACCGGGAACAGCGTTCTGGGTGACGGTGGCACCGCCGTCGTGGGTGGCCTCGACACGGAAGCAGAGGAGCGCGTAGAGGTCGGAGAAGTACTGACCCTGGTTGGCGTGGCCGGCGAGCGGACCATTGTCGAACACGATCTCCGTGTCGCCACCGCCGGGAGGGTCGTTGATGCCGAAGACAGGGCTCGGACCGACTGCCGCATTCTGGTTGACGAGCCGGTACGCCTGGCCGTCGAATGATCCCGACCACATGCTCCGCTGGGTGCCCGTCCCGGTCGGTCCGCTGACATAGACGTTGTCGCCCTGGGCCAGGTTGATGTCAGGTTCGCCATAGGTGTGCACCGGGTCGGCGATCGTCGGGACACTGAAGCTGATCGGAGGTGCTGGCGCAGCCACCGCCCTGACCGGAGCCGCGCCGAAGGCACTGGCGCCGCCTGCCAAGAGGGCGACCACGCCAACGCTGCTGATCCCACGGTGGCCTGGTGCCATCACCCTTCCCCTCCTGGTCCTTTCCTGGGCCGGCCGCCGCCAGCGGTACGCCTAGCGAATCCGACTCCTGTGTAACGCCGATGGGGTAGCCCTTCTTGCAAGCGAGCACGTTCGGGGAGGTGCGCCACGCCGCTGCAAGCGAGCTCGGCCGCGAATTGCATCCATCCGCATGGCTGAGGCGAACGCGGCCGGGGGTCGAAAGTGCGTCAGTGCCGGACCTACGGATTTCCACATTTTCGCCACCGGTCTGTTACAGTGCTGAACAGATTGGCGCGTTTGCCTCGTTAGGGACGGGGCGCCGGCTCAGCCCTTGAAGGAACACCCTTGATCAAAGCTCTGCTCCTCACAGCTGGCATCCTCGGCGCACTTGCTGGCTGGGGGGAGGGGGCCGGGACGGCTGTACCCAGGGCGCCGAAGGCGACCGCTCAGGTGTTTGCCGCCACGAGCTTGAAACCCCTCACACCGCCTCCTCCGTCAGTCGGATCAAGCCCGCAGCCGACGGCCACGGCTACGACACCCCCAATGGAAGCGGTGGCGCCAGTGGTGGCACCGGCTGGAGCGGGGGCGGCGCAAGCGAGTCAAACGCCACCGCCCGCAGCCACCTCGCCGCCGCACCGGAACCTCCTGACCGGCCCCCATGGGCTCAACACCCTGGTCGGGGCGGACTACACGGACTGCTCGGGCACGTCCGCGGTGACTCACGATGTCGCCGTCATCGACACATGCCACACCAGCGCTGTCTTGTTCATCGGCCACAACCGAGGAGTATTCACTCCGCTGCTCAGCTACGTTGTCGGTGATGTGATCGTCTGGTACGACCAGGCTGGCAGACT
>JALZAG010000061.1 GCA_030948445.1 Candidatus Dormiibacterota bacterium | reverse complement strand
CGCGGCGGTGGGCCTTGGCGATCATCTCGATGCCGAGCTCGAAGCCCGCGTCCGAGGCGACACCCACCTCACGAAGGAACGCCGTCGAGTACGCCTTGAACGAGTTGGTGGGATCGTGGGTGCCGACTCGCGCGACGAGGTGCAGCGAGAGCCCCGCCATCCGCGAGATCAGCCCCTTGAAGCGCGGGCCACCCACCTGCTGGCCGCCGCGCATGTAGCGCGACGCCGCCGCCACCACGACGCCGCGTTCCACCAGCCGAGTGAGCGTGTCGATCTGCATCGGGTCGTCGGAGCCGTCGGCCATGGTCACCACGGTGACATCGGCAGTGACGTGCTGGATGCCAAACCGCAGCGCCGCTGCCGGTCCCCTGCCCTCGGTGTTGAGCATCGGGCGCACTCGGTGGTCGCGCCGCGCGTACGCCTTGACGAACGGCGCGGTGGTGTCCTCGGGCGTGTCGTACACCACCAACACCTCGCACGGCAGCTTCACTGACTCGAGGATGCGATCCAGGCAGTCGTCGATCTCCGCACCCTCGTTGTACGCGGGGATCACCACCGAGACTCGCGGCCTCATATGAGAACGCCGCCGTTGCGGACATTGAAGACGTCGACCACCGGCTGGCTGATCTCGAGATTCGCGTAGCGGCGGTGCGGCGCGCCGATGATCACCAGGTCCACAGCGTCGAGGAGCTCTTCCTGCGACACCAGGCCAGCGTCGACGGTCACGTACGGGTCCGCGCACACCACGCTCTTGGCTTTGAACGCCAAGATGCGCTTCAGCTTGTAGGCCAACGAGGAACGGATGTCATCCGACTCGCCTTTGAAAGCCGTGCCGAGGATGCCGATCGACATCGTTGACAGGTCGAAGCGCCGCTCCAGCCGCGCCACCACGTACAACGGCATCCCCTCGTTGATCATCATGCTGGTGTGACCGAGGGTGAACTGATTGTTGTTGAACGCGGCCAGCTGCATGGTGTCCTTGAACAGGCACGGTCCCGCGGCAAATCCCGGTCCCGGCATGTCGGCGGCGCGCGGGTAGTCGGCCATCAGCGCGTGGCGGATGCGCTCGAAGTCGAGCCCGTAGTCGTTGGCCATCATGAAGAGCTGGTTGGCGGCGGCGAAGCGGATGTAGCGCCAGGTGTTGGTGAACAGCTTGGCGAGCTCGGCTTCCTCCGGCTCCAGCTCGATCAGCTGCGGGGCGAGACGGGCGAACAACCGGCGTGCCGCCGCCAACCCCTGCGGGGTGCGCGCCGAGATGATCTGCGGCAGCTCGTGGAGCTCGGTCATCGAGCGGCCCTGGGCAATCCGCTCCGGGCAGAAGCACACCAGGTTGTCGAGCCCCCGCTCGGCGAGGTAGCGCTCCACCAGCGCGGTGACGCCGGGGTAGATGGTGCTGCGCAGAACGATCACCTGGCCACCCCGTCCGAGGTGCTCGGCGAATTCGGCGATCGCCTTGACCACAGCGTTGGGGTTGGGGTTGAGGTGCTCGTCCACGGGTGTGCCGATCACCACCACCACGTATTCCGCGGTCGCGATGACCCCGCCATCGGTTGTGGCGGTCAGCATCGAGGTGGCGCGCAGCTCCGACAGCGGCGCTTCGGCGCCCTCCTCGTCGAAGGGCAGGCGGCCGGCGTTGACGACATCGACAGCCGCCTGGTTGGTGTCGTAGAGAGCCACGCGCATGCCGCACTGGCCGAGCGCGATGCCGAGAGGGAGGCCGACGTGACCGCAGCCGCCGACCACGACGACGTCGTGCTCGTAGCTGGAACCCTCATCGGTCCGGATGGCCGGCGACGGCGAGCGCAGAGAAGGCGAGGTGTTGGTGGACATCGGCGGCAGCCTCACATGGGAAGGGGAGATGCCCCAACTTGACCGCCGGAATCGTAGCTGGTGGCGGGTTCTCGACGAACGAAGCCCGACCGGTGGGCGGCCCAAAGCGTGGCTGTTCCTCACTCACCCCGGGCCCTCTGCGCTGGTTACCGCGCTGGTGGTCGCCGCTGCCGCCCTGCTGACGCGACAGGCGCCGTCGGTGCGGGTCACGCTTGGGCTGGTCCTGGCGATGCTGCCCTGTCAGCTGTCGATCGGCGCGCTCAACGACTGGGCCGATGTCGAGCTCGACAGGGTCGCCAAACCGTACAAACCGATCCCGCGCGGTCTGGTGCGCCGCGGCGCCGCGCTGGCCTTCGCGCTGACGGCGATCCTGGTGTCGCTCGGAGCGGCGGCCTGGCTGGGTCCTGCGGTGCTCGGAGTCGACGCCCTGGGGATCGCCGCCGGGGTGAGCTACGACCTGGCGCTGAAACGCACGCCGTTCTCGGTGATCGCCTGGTGGCCGGGGTTCGCGGTGGTGCCGCTGATCGCGATGGTGGCCACCGGGAGGCTCGAGGGGGCGGCCGCCGTGGTGCCACTGGCCGGTCTGTTGGCGGTCGCCGTGCAGATCGCCAACGGCCTGCCCGACATCGAGGGTGATCGTCGCGGCGGCGCCAACACCCTGCCGGCCGCGCTGGGTGCGACCCGGGCACGCTGGGTCATGGGGCTCAGCCTGGGCCTGGCCGCGGTGTACGCGGCCGCGGCGCGGACGCCGCTGCACGAGGGCTCCTCAGCACTCGTCGCCGCCGGGTTGCTCGCCGCGGCGGCGCTGATCCCGCTGCTGCCGCGGGGAGCCCCACGGGTGGCGTTCCCGCTGCTCGCGGCGCTGGCGGCGGGAGCAACCGTCAGCTGGTTGGCGGCGCTGCCGACTCCAACGCCTGGGTGAAGACGGCGAGGTCGCCGTCGCTGAAGAGCGCGAAGGTGATCTGTCGCAGAGAGGTCGACTGGTCGGTCAGGGCGGATCGCGCCTCCTGCACAGCGATCGGCGCGGCCAGCTCGATCGGGAACCCGTAGATCCCGGTGCTGATCGAGGGGCTGACCACGGTGGCGCAGCCGTGCGCGGCCGCGAGCGCAAACGCGCGGCGGTAGGCGGATCGCAGCTGGTCGGGCTCACCGTGCTCGCCATCGCGCCAGCGCGGGCCGACGGCGTGGACGACGTGCCTGGCCTGCAGCCGCCCGGCGCCGGTCAACACCGCGTCGCCGGTGGCGCAGCCCTGGTGGCGCTCGCGCAGCTCGGCCATCAGCGAGGGGCCGGCCGCGCGATGGATGGCGCCGTCCACCCCGCCGCCGCCGGCGAGATGCTGGTTGGCCGCGTTGACCACGGCGTCGGCCGCAACCGTGGTGATGTCGGCGCGAATCGCGCGCACCGCTGCCTCGTCCACGGCTCGATGGTAGGTCACCGCTTGCGGACGGGTGGGTACAGTGCCGTGATGGCCGCCGACGACAGCGACGCACCCGACGACGCTCCCCTGGCACCCGACGTCTCCGAAGAGCACCCGGAGAGCGAGCACTGGATCTGGGTCGGGCGCCACCGGCCACCCGTGCCGCGCGCACTGATGGAGCTGATGTCGACGGGCTGGGCGGAGCGCGACGGCGCACCGGTGGCACGGCATCCCGCCGCCGAGAACTTCGCGGCCCGGCGCGCAGCGGTGTCCGAACGCTTCAAGGGCAAGACATTGGTCATCCCCAGCGGGCCCCCCAAGGTGCGCTCCAGTGACACCGACTACCGCTTTCGCCCGGGCACCGATTTCTTCTGGCTGACGGGCGAGATGGAGTCCGATTCGGTCCTGGTGATGGAGGCCGACGGCGATGAGCACCGCGCCACCCTGTACGTCGAGCCGCCCAGCGATCGCTCCAGCCACGAGTTCTTCACCGATGCGCGCTACGGCGAGTTCTGGGTGGGCCCGCGCATGGGATTGCAGGACATCTCCGAACACCTCGGCGTGGCCACCGCGCCGCTTGCGGCGTTGCACGACCGCCTCGAGCAACTCGCCGCGGCCAACACCGTGACCGTGCGCGACATGGACCCGCGCATCGACAACGCGGTGGACGAGAACGACGCGGACGACGAGCTGCCCACCACCCTGGCCGAGCTGCGCCTGGTCAAGGACGACTTCGAGATCGCCATGCTGCAGCAAGCGGTCGACTCCACCATCCGTGGCTTCGAGGACGTCGTCCGGGCGCTACCAGACGCCATGGAGTCCGGTGAACGCGTGGTCGAGGGCGCGTTCAACGCGCGCGCTCGGCTCGAGGGCAACGACACCGGCTACAACACCATTGCAGCGTCAGGCGCGCACGCCACGGTTCTTCACTGGGGGCGCAACGACGGCGACGTCAACTACGGCGACCTGCTGCTCGTCGACGCCGGTGTCGAGTGTCGTCAGCTGTACACGGCCGACGTCACGCGAACCATCCCGGTGTCGGGACGGTTCACGGCCGAGCAGCGTGAGATCTACCAGATCGTGCTGGACGCACAGCGCGCGGCGATGGCTGAGGTGCGGCCCGGGGTACCGTTCATGGCGCCCCACCGCGCGGCGACGCGTGTGCTCGCCGAGGGTCTGCACCGCCTCGGCATCCTCACCGCCGACCCCGACGTGGCGGTGCGCCGTGACCAGCAGCTCCATCGCCGCTGGACGATGCACGGCACCAGTCACATGCTTGGCCTGGACGTGCACGACTGCAACAACGCGCGCGACGAGGAGTACCACGGCGAGCTGAAACCCGGCTACGTGCTCACCATCGAGCCCGGCCTGTACTTCCACCCCGACGACCTCACCGTCCCGGAGCGATACCGGGGCATCGGCGTGCGCATCGAGGACGATGTGCTGGTCACCGAGGACGGCTTCCGCAACCTCTCCGACGCGCTGCCGCGCGACCC
>JALZAG010000017.1 GCA_030948445.1 Candidatus Dormiibacterota bacterium | reverse complement strand
AGCAATTGGGCCACCAGCGGGCCGCCCACATATTCGACGTCAACTACCTGGTCGCAGGCGCGCACCGACCCCATGAAATAGTTAACGGGGAATCAGCAATTTCCCTACGCAGGTTTGTCAGCCGCCGCGGTCGGCCGGCCCGGGGTCCTGCCGTGGCCCCACCAACACCTGTCCCGGCCGCTCATCCAGGAAGAGCCGCCGCACCAGGACCCGGCGCTCCTGATCGGAGTGCGCGCGCCGAAGGTCGGCAGAGAGTCCCTCCAGACGGCGAAGCACGACCATCCCAAGCAAAACCGCGCAGGTCAGCGCCAGGTTCCGGCCACCCACCCAGGCAGCCGCGATCGGCAGGGCGGAGAAGCCCGCGAGCACCCCCACCGCGATCGCACGGCAGAGCGCGCCGACGCTGAAACAGATGAGCAGGACCACCAGCAGTGCTGGGTTGATCGCCGCCACGGCGCCTGTCGCCACCGCGATCCCGCGTTGACCTTTGAAGTGGAACCACACGGGCCAGCCGTTACCCGCCACCGCGCAGATCGCGGCAAACTCGAGGAGGCCGCTGTCGCCGCCGACGGCGCGGGCCACCACGACCGGAATGACGCCCTGCGCAAACTGCAGTGGTCCGGACAGCACGGCAACCCCCAGGCCGGCATTTCTGAACAGGTTGCTGGTACCGGGGTTGCCGGAGCCGACCTGACGAAGCTCGAGGTGGCGCCACCGTCCGAGTAGCCACGCAAGCGGCGCCGAGCCGATCAGGTAGGCCCCCAAAAGAACGGCGACCGCCACAGCCGTGGGCGGCTGGGTCACCTCGGGGCGGGCGGCGGATCCGCCTCGTGCACGGGGAGGGCGGCGAAGCCGACCGCCCCAGGGCCGGTGTACACACCGATGACGGGAGCGAGCGCCACGGTCTCATCCTCGGCGACGTCGCACGCGGTGAGCAACGCCTCGCGCAGCCGGGCCGCCTGCTCGGCTGCGTCGGCATGGAACAGCATGAGCCACTGCGGCCGGCTGGGATCCAGACGCTCACGAGCCGCGCGCTCGAGAGCGCGCTGGACGCCGGCGTCGGTGCGGGCCAGGGCCACGCGCCCGGTGCCACCACCGTGCATCTCGAATACAGGGCGCACGTGCAGGGCGTCGGAGACGCCGGCGACGAGAGAGGGTACGCGTCCGCTGCGCGCCACGAACTCCAGGGTTGCGAGCGCGCCGTACATGCGGACCTCATCACAGGCGCTGTGCACCCGCGCCAGCACTGCGTCGCGACCCGCCGACGCGTTGGCCAAAGAGTTGGCGACCCGTGCCACCAACCCGTACGCCACCGCAGCCGTCGGCGTTTCCACCACCACGACCGTCGGCTTCTCATGACTCGCGCGGAACAGCTCAGCCGCGATGGTGGCGCTGGCGAAGGTTCCGCTCCAGCGCGCCGGGATGGTCAGACAGATGATCGTCTCGAAGCCCACGAGCTTCTCGAACGCGCCGAGGTAGTCGCCCGGGCTCGGCGTGGAGGTGCTGGCCTCCTCGCCGCGACGCAGGCGTGTGTACACCTCACCGTTGGCGCTGTTGTCGAGCGTGGCCCCGCCAACAACGACGTGCATCGGCACAACGGCGAGCCCTCGGTCGATTCGCTCCTCGAGCGCGGCCCCACTGTCGACGACGAGCGCGACGCGCCGGCTGGTCACCCGAACAGCCGTGAGCGGGTCGATTCCATGGAGGCTTCGATGCTAACGATTACGCGCTTGGGCTGCGCCGGTGTTCGGTGCGCCCCGGCTGCGACAGGGCCCTCCTGGCCCGTCGCTGTCGCCGAGCGGTCAGGCCGCGGGGCGGACGCCGGGGCTGAGGTCGAGGATGTCAGACCACACTGCGTGGGTCTGCGTCGGTGCCAGGGCCGGACCCTCGAGCACCGCCTGGAGAGGCAGCTCGCAGGCGTGGCACACAATCCAGATCGGCCCGGGCTCGGAGACCTGTCGCTCGAGCCGGTGGCGTTCGCCGCAGTCTTCGCAGGTGATGGTTACTCGCATCGCCTCTGCAGGGTGCCATCGCGGGTGCTACGGACCACGCGCCCGCACGTCGCCACCCGGATACCGCCCGGCAACGAATCACCGACATCGGTATCCCGTGAGGTTGGTGGCAGGGTTGACAGGGTCGCCCCCGCCTGTCCGCTACACTTGAGTTGATCGCAGCAGGCACGGGCGCTCGCCCGTCAGAGCCATCACCGCGATCGTTCCGCGGCTCCGCCGCAGCGTTCCCGACCGGCATGACTGACCCGCAGGTGACCCGGCGACCCGTCGGACGCCGTCGCGTCGCCATCGCAGTGCCGTTGGGAGGTATCAAAGGAGAAGCTTGAGCGCGACCCTGGCCCCTGATGAAGAGATCACCATGGAGCAGCTCCTCGCGGAGGAGCAGCATGTCATCCGTGCGCTCGCGCATGGCGACATCGTCGACGGCACGGTGGTGCGCGTGGATCCCGACGAGGTGCTCGTCGACATCGGCGCCAAGTCCGAGGGGGTCATCTCCAACCGGGAGCTGAGCGCGCGCGGCGAGGCGCCGGTGGTGCTCAACCCCGGCGATGAGGTCAAGGTCTATGTCGTACAGCCGGAGAACGAGGACGGCAATGTCGTGCTCTCGCTCCGCAAGGCGCGCGCCGAGGGCATCTGGCAAGCCGTCGCTCTGAAGGAGTCGGAGGGCGAGATCCTCGACGCGGAGGTCCGTGAGCAGAACAAGGGTGGCCTGATCGTCAACATCATGGGCCTGCGAGGGTTCCTGCCCAGCAGCCAGGTGGCACGTCAGTTCAGCGGCAACCTCATGGAGCTGGTGGGCACCAAGATCCCGGTGAAGATCCTCGAGGTCAACCGCAAGCGCAACCGGCTGATCGTGTCGCAACGCGCTGCACAGGACGAGGACCGCGCTCGCCAGCGTGAAGAACTGTTCGAGAAGCTGCAGCTCGGCGACGTGGTCACCGGCAAGGTGAGCGGCCTCACCTCATATGGCGCTTTCGTCAACCTCGGTGGGGCGGACGGCCTGATCCACATCAGCGAGCTGTCCTGGGACCGAATCAACAACGTCAGCGACATGCTCAATGTCGGCGACGAGGTTCGGGTCAAGGTGATCAAGCTGGACCCCGAGCTCTCGCGTATCAGCCTCTCGCTGCGGCAGATGAGTGATGACCCGTGGGACACCATCGAGGACCGCTTCCCCGCGGGCAAGGCGGTCACCGGGGAGGTCACCAAGACCAAGAAGTACGGCGCCTTTCTGCAGATCGCAGACGGTGTCGAGGGGCTGCTCCACATCAGCGAGCTCTCGTGGGACCACGTCGAGCGCACCGAGGACGTCCTCAAGGTGGGCGAGGTGGTCGAGGTCATGGTGCTCAGCGCCGACAAGGTTCGCCGACGCATCAGCCTGTCTCTTCGCCAGCTGCATGGTGGGGGGCCTGCCGAAGGGTCCGAGGAAGGGGGCACGTATGAGCCGCCCGCTTACCAGATCCCCGACGACGATGATGAGGACGGCGACACCACCGAGGCTTCCGCCGGCGACGTCAAAGAGCCCGAAGGCACTGGCGCGGCGGACGCCGAGGTCGATGAGGCAGCCACCGAAGGAGAGGCTGCCGGCGAGGACAGCGCGCACATGGCAGCGGCCATCGATGCCGATGCAGAGCCCGCGGTTGCTGAGCCCGCCGATCCCGAGGCGGCCAAGGAGAAGGACGCGGGCTAGCTCCACGGCGCGGCCAGCTGTATGCGGAGCCGACACAACGCTGCATGCCCTCTCCAGCCCCCTCCGCCCACGATCTCGTCACCGCATCGAACGAGAACGCTTGAACTCGGAGTAGGCCGGGCATAATGGGGACGGATTCACAGGTCGCCCGTCACTGACCTCCGCCACCAGAAGGGGGGGCTGGTCCGGGCCAACAGGCGGCAAAACTTGTACCCCTTCGAGCGGTTCACCGAGAGAGCCAAGAAAGTCCTCACCCTTGCGCAGGAGGAGGCCGAACGCTCTCATCACTCGTACATCGGCACTGAGCACCTCCTGCTCGGCCTACTTCGCGAAGGTGAGGGCCTGGCAGCCAAGGTGTTGAACAACCTCGGCGTCGAGATCAACAAGGTGCGCTCGACGATCGAGTCGGTGCTGGGCCGCAACGAGCGGATCATCATCCAGCAGATCATCCCGACGTCGCGCGTCAAGAAGGTCATCGAGATCTCCTTTGAAGAGGCGCGACGCATGGGCAACAACTACGTCGGCACCGAGCACCTGCTGCTCGGCCTGCTCATCGAGGGAGAGGGCATCGCGGCCCACGTGCTCGAGGACCTCGGCGCCAACCTCGAGAAGGTGCGCGGCGAGATCGACCGGCTGCTCCACGAGTCGGGTCTCGAGGAGGAGGCCAAGGAGGCGCAGAAGAAGCCGAGCAAGACGCCGTTACTCGACCAGTTCTGCCGCGACCTCACCGAGCTCGCCCAGAAGAACGCCCTTGACCCGGTGATCGGTCGCGCCATGGAGATCGAGCGGGTCGTCCAGATCCTCAGCCGCCGCACCAAGAACAATCCCGCGCTCATCGGTGAGCCGGGAGTCGGCAAGACGGCGATCGCCGAGGGTTTGGCGCAGGCGATCATCCTCGGCAACATCCC
>JALZAG010000285.1 GCA_030948445.1 Candidatus Dormiibacterota bacterium | reverse complement strand
TGGCCACGCTGACGGTGCGCTCGCCGACCAGCGCGAGCATGCTCCCGTCGGCGTCCATGAACCGGAAGAGCTCGTCGCCGGCGTCCCGTCCGAGGCCGCGCTCGATGGTGCCTGCGTACTCCACGGTAGGTGTGTCGATGAGGTCGTACCCCGCTGCCTCGAAGGTGCCGACCAGAGCCCCGGTCAGTGCGCGCCGTTCGGCAGCCGCCCCGGGCAGCCAGTCACCGAACCCGCCGGGTCGCGCCGCAGCGCCGGGGGCAGTCATTCGCGACAGTGTACGGACGAGCCTGCGTACGCCCTCAGTCGAGGGCGCTGAGGAGGGCGTCGTTCTCGCGGGCCGTGCCCACCGTGATCCGCACCTGTCCTCGTTCGCGGGTGCCGAAAAATCGCACCAGCACCTGCACCTCGCGGAGCCGGGCGGCGGCCTCAGCGGCGGTGCCACGTGGGGGGACTGCGCAGACGAAGTTGGTGTGCGACGGCGTCACCGACCAACCCCGCTCGATGAGAGCGGTGGACAACCGCGCCCGCTCGGCGAGCACCTCACCGACCAGATGGCGATGATGCTCGACATCTCCCAGCGCGGCGAGGGCGCCAGCAACTGCGCAGCGGTCCACCGGGTAGGACTCGCCGACGGCGACCAGGTCGGCGAGGAGATCTGCGTGCCCGACCGCGTAGCCGACGCGCAGCCCCGCCAGCGCATGAGACTTCGAGAAGGTGCGCAGCACCAGCCAGTTGGGATGGTCTGCGAGCAGAGGGATGGCGGACCGCGGGGCGAAGTCGCAGTAGGCCTCGTCGATGGCGATCACCCCGGCCACCCCTGCCAGCGCCGTCTCCAGGCTCTCGGGCTCGATCCATGTCCCGGTGGGGGTGTTGGGGTTGACCAGGAAGCGCAGGGGGGCGACCCACCTGGCGAACTCCCCACCGACATTGCCGTCGTCCGCCATCGGCACTGCGCGGGTCTCGACGCTGTGGAGGCGTGCCGCCACCGGCAGCAGTGAGTACGTGGGATCGGTGATCACCATGGTTGCGCCCGGGTCGCAGAAAGCGCGGATGCAGTCGTTGATGAGCGCATCGGCGCCGTTGCCGACCACCACCTGGGCCGGCTCGACCCCGTGGTAGGCGGCCAGTGAAGCCCGCAGCGGCTCCGCACGCGGGTGCGGGTAGCGGTTCAGCCCGGTGGCAGCCGTGCTCACCGCCGGCTCCACACGCGACGACGGGGGGAAGGGGGACTCGTTGGTGTTGAGCTTGATCCAGCCGGCACCGTCCGGCGGCTGCTCGCCGGGCAGGTAGCCGAACCCCGCACCGAGCGACGGGCGCCGGAACCGCGACATCGCGTGAGTCTACGAGCTGCGCGCGGCGCGGCTGCCAGGGGTCACGGTATCCTCGCGCGACTCCGCAGACGAGTGAGAGGGAGGCATCGGTGCAGTGACCGACGTGACCGCGGTCCCGCCCGCTTCGAGGCCGAGGCGCCTGCGGGTCAGCTGGACGGTGGGGACGTTCGTGGTCCTCGCTGTGATGATCGCGATGCTGCCGCTCATCGTGCGGCGCATCGGCGACGCGGACTACTGGTGGCACATCACCACTGCCCGCTGGATCCTGGACCACCACGCCCTGCCCAGCCACGACCTCTTCACCTACACGGTGCCGAGCCACCTCTGGACCGACCACGAGTACCTGTCTGAGCTGCTGATGTACGGCCTCGGCCGGGTTGGCGGTCAGCTGGCCATCAGCGTGGCGTTCGGGCTCATCACCTGGGCAGGGTTCTGGTTCATCCTCAAGCGGATCGCCGTGCAGCCAACGCACTTCGTGGCGACGGCCGCATCGCTGGGGCTCGCCGCGGTGGCGGGGGTTGCGGTGTGGGGGCCCCGGCCGCAGATGATCACCTTCGCGCTGGTCTGCGCGGAGCTTTATTTCATCGAGCGGTTCCTGCGGACCGGCCACCGCGGTCTGTACGCCCTGCCCTTGATCATGATCGCCTGGGCAAACCTCCATGGCGGCTTCGTCATCGCCTTCCTCTTCCTCGGCATCGCCGTGACGGTCGAGCTCCTCCGCTGGCTGATCGACCGCACCGATCTGCAGGCGCGCTGGCGGGCGGGTCGGGTCGCTCTGGTGATGGTCGCCTCCGCGGTCACCGGGCTCATCAACCCGCACGGGCTCTCGCTGTACGTGTACTCGTGGCGCACCCAGACGAGCTCGGTGCAGCAGTCGTTCATCGAGGAGTGGCAGTCGCCGGACTTCCACAGCTGGGCGATGCGCGGCTTCGAGGCGATGGTGGTGCTGCTCATCATCGGTCTCGCACTGCGGCGCGGACGCCCGACTCTCTTCAGCGTGGTCGCGGCCGTGGTGAGCCTGCTGCTCGCTCTGCAGTCGTGGCGTCACATCGCGCTGTTCGTCGCCACCGCCACGCCGCTGCTCGCCTGGGCGTGGGGGCCGTCGCTCGACCAGCTGGGGACGCACCTGGCCTGCGTCGGCCGACGATTCCGCGCCAGCTCGCGGCAGCTGGTCCGCGCGGCCGCACTCGTCACCGCTGTGGTGGCGCTCGCGGTGCTGGTGGTGTTGCGCTCGCTGCTCGGACACCAGGCGGCGAGCACGCTCGACAACTATCCGTCGGGCGCGGCCGACTACCTCGACGCGCACCCCGCCATCGGCACGCACATGTTCAGCGACTACGCGTGGGGCGGTTACTTCATCTACCGCTTCTCCCCGCAGCCATCGCGTCGCGTCTTCATCTTCGGCGAGGCCGACCTGATGGGTGACACGATCATGAACCAGTATGTCGAGGTGGTCGGCCTCCGCAGCGACTGGATCGACGTGCTCAACAGCCACAACGTCGACTACGTGATCTTCGAGCCGAATCGACCACTGACCTCGGCGTTGGCCGCGTCGCCCAACTGGCACCTGGTGTATTCGGACAAGCTCTCGGTGATCTACGTGCGCAGCTGATTGCGCGACGATCCCCGCGACATGGCACAAGAACCCGAGTCCGACGGGCTGGCCGCCTACCGGGAGCGCGCGCTCGGCACCGACGTCCGGGTGGTGGTGACGCGACCAGAGCGCCTTGACGACGTCAGGAGCGCGGTGCAGCGGGTGCTTGCCGACATCGACCAGGCATGCAGCCGGTTTCGTGAGGACAGCGAGCTGAGCCGGCTCAACGCCACAGCCGGCACCGAGCGAACCGTGAGCCCCTTGCTGGCAACCGCCATCAGTCACGGTCTGCGCGCCGCGCAGGTGACCAACGGTGACGTCGATCCCACCGTGGGCACCGCGATGCGCCTGATCGGCTACGACGTGGACTTCGCCTCCGTTGTGTCCAGCGGAGAGCCGCTGGTGCTGACAGTGCAGCCGATCCCCGGTTGGCGCTCAATCCGATTCAATGCGCGGACGCGGTCGATCCTGGTACCGCGCGGCGTCGAGATCGACCTCGGGGCCACCGCCAAGGCGCTGGCGGCAGACCTGGCGGCGGCGGCTGCGCTCGAGTCCGCGGGCGACGGCGGCGTGCTGGTGAGCCTTGGCGGCGACATCGCGCTCGCCGGGCAGGCACCCGCCCCCGGCTGGGCCATCCAGGTTTCAGATGACAGCACCGCCGCCTTCGACAGTGCTGCGGAGCGGATCAGCCTGACGACGGGCGCGGTCGCCACGTCGAGCACCCGCACCCGCAGCTGGCGTCGTGGCGACGTCGATCTGCACCACATCATCGACCCGCGCACCGGTGGGCCCGTGGACAGCGTGTGGCGGCTGGTCACCGTTGTGGCAGCCACCTGTGTCGACGCCAACACTGCGGCCACGGCGTCGATCGTCCGCGGCAGGGCAGCCGTGCCGTGGCTGGCCGGGGTGGGCCTGCCGTCGCGGCTTGTCGACAATGACGACGCCGTTGTGCGCGTCGCCGGGTGGCCCGAGCCCGGCCTGGACGTCGAGGCCTGACTCACAGCGTTACCCCAGCCTGCACTCAGGCCGTTCCGACGCGGCGAGCCGAGCATGAGGGCATGACCAAGCACAGTGATCTGCCAACGGCGAGCCCGTCGCAGGACGCTGTACAACGCCGCGACCGTGCCCAGCGGCTGCGCCGTCGCATCACCGCCACAGTCGCCGCGACCGGCGTGGGAGCAGTCGCCACCTTCGGGATCCTGGCGGCTGACCACAATGCGGGCGCCGCTGCTGTGGCATCGACCACCGCGGGCAGCGCTGCCACAGCCGCCCCCGCCGCGGCCGCGCCGACGGTCGTTGCGGCAACCGCCGCCCCCACCGCCGTCACACCGACCATGGCTCCGGCGACTGCGGCGCCGACCACCACCGCCGCTCCCACCGCGCAAGCCGTGACCGGTGGCTCGGGGGGCTGATGCCATGTAGACGGCCTCCAAGGCGCCACGTCATCGCTTCACCCCACCTTGCGATCCCACTGTGGGAACCATCCGCAACCATCATCCAACGACCAAGGAAAGGAATACACACCATGGACACAGCCAACGACCAGCCCCTGGCCCCGCCGCCACCGCCGCCGGCGGTCCACGCACCGCGCTCTGGCGGCATGCGCCGGCGCACCGCCCTGGCCGCCACCGCAGCCGCACTGATGGGCGGGGCCTTCGCCGGCGGCTTCATCGTCACCCATGCAGCGACGGCAGCCGCCACGCCGAGCGCCAGCGCCACCACGCCCGCGGCAAGCGGCGGCACCACCACGCCCGCCGCTGGAGCGTTCCATTCCAATGAGAACGCGACCCACGAGGCAGGCGAAAGCGCCGCGCGCGAAGCCCAGGAGAACGCCGGCCAGGTGCCCACCGTCCCCTAGCCCTGGCAGCCGCAAACGCGACAAGGAGGCCGGTCAGCACCGGCCTCTTTTCGCATGCGTGCGTATGCTGACCGCTCATGACCACGCGCATCGCCGCCCTCGTAGCGGGGGGCCTGATCGTGGCGGGCGTTGCGATCGGAGTGTCACGGCTGGCGCCAGCCCGCCCAGCACCCACCGTCTCGCACTCCACCTCACGGGTGAGTGCAACGCCCGCTTCGGGTAGCCCAGCTCCGACGAACCC
>JALZAG010000275.1 GCA_030948445.1 Candidatus Dormiibacterota bacterium | reverse complement strand
CCTGGTGGTGTGGGACGAGCCCGGCGGTCAGTGGAGCTCACCGCCGGCCTTCGCCGACGGGGGTGCCGGGCTCGTGTCGACGGTCGACGACCTCCTCCTCCTCGCGCGGATGCTCCTGCGTGGCGGCGAGCCAGTCCTCACTGCCGCGAGCGTGGTGGAGATGACGCGGAACCAGGTCACGCCGAAGCAGCTGGCAGGGGCTGAGCCGTTCCTGGGCGAGCGGGGCTGGGGCTTCTGTCAGTCGGTCATCACAGCGGGCCCACGCGCCGGCGCCTTCGGGTGGGATGGCGGCCTGGGGACATCCTGGTTGGTCGATCCACGCCGCCACCTCACGGTGATCGTCCTCACCCAGCGGCTCTTCGAGGGAGCGCTCGATTCGCAGCTCCACCAGGATCTCCAGAGCGCCGCGTATGCGGCCTGCGCCTGAGCATCGATCACTTCGCTGGTGCCGGCCAGACAACCGCCGGTGTGTCGTCGAGGTAACCGGATCGTCATAACCGGGTGTCGCGATCGGGCGATGATGCGGCCATGTACCGCCTGAGACGCGCCCGGGCCGGCGCGGGACAGAACCTCATCGTCGGAGCCTGCGTGCTCGGTGTCGCTGCATGCGCAAGCCCGGTCACGGCGATCCCCCGCAGCTCGGCGTCGCCCGTTGCCCTGCGCTGGACTGCCGACCCGCCCAAGCACACGGCGACGGCGGCACCGACGCCGGCGCCGACCATCGCGCCGGCCACCGCTCCGCCCCCGCGCGCACCCGCCCAGACGCCGCGCCCGACACCCAAGGCGGCGCCGATCATCCTGCACAGCGTGGGCTCGACCATCGGGGGCTGCTCCGTCTTCCCGGCCAACGACGCATGGAACCAGGAAATATCCGGCGCACCGGTCGATCCCAACTCGGGCGCGTACATCGCGCGCATCGATTCGTTTCGCCAGTTCCTGCACCCGGATTTCGGGTCGGACCCGACGTACGGCATCCCGTACGTCGTCGTCCCCGGGAGCCAGCCACGCGTGCCCATCACCTTCACCGCGTACGGCAGCGAGAGCGACCCCGGACCGTACCCGGTGCCGCTCAACGCGCCCGTCGAGGCAGGCAGCGACGCGCACGTGCTGGTCGTCGATTCCGGCGACTGCCACCTCTACGAGATGTTCGGCGCGCAGCAGCGAGGCAACGGTTGGGACGCTGCGTCGGGTGCGGTGTTCAACCTGGGCAGCAACGGACTGCGGCCCGACAGCTGGACATCCGCCGACGCCGCGGGCCTGCCCATCCTGCCCGGCCTGGCCCGCTACGACGAGGTGGCCGCCGGCGTCATCAACCACGCGCTCCGCTTCACCGTCAACGAATCCCAGAACGGGTTCATCCACCCGGCGACGCACCAGGCCGGCGTCGCCAACCCCAACGACCCGCCCATGGGCGCGCGTTTCCGCCTCCGGGCGTCGTTCGACCTCTCCCCATTCCATGGGGAGGCGCTGGTCATCCTCACCGCGCTCAAGCGCTACGGCATGATCGTCGCCGACAACGGGAGCAGCTGGTACATCAGCGGGTCCACGGACTCGCGCTGGAACGACACTGACCTCAACCAGCTGAAGTCGGTGCCGGGCGCCGCCTTCGAGGCGGTCGCCACAGGTCCGATCCAGCGCTGATCCCGGCCTGCGCTCAGCGGTGCTTGGGCCGGTGTGCGCGCATCACGTCGCGCATGTCCGCGGCGGTGATGCGGGCCGGCTTGGTGCTGGCGAGAAAGTCGAGGATGAGCTCGGCCACGCGCTGTGGTCGCTCCAGCTGCACGAAATGGCCGGCATCGCTGATGATCTCCAGCCGGCTGCCTGGCATCTCCTCGTGCGCGCTGCGGGCGTGGCTGACCGGGATGATGCGGTCCTTCTCGCCCCACAGCAGCAACGTCGGCATGCTCTGGGCCAGGTAGAGGCGCTCGAGCGCAGACACCCTCTGCCCGCGCTGGTCGATGACAGCGCGCACGGTGGCGATGAACGCCGCGCGGGTGGCGGGCTCAGTGAGGCCGGCGTAGCTTCGCCACATCGCCTTCTGTCCCGCGCTCGGTTTCACGCCGCGCCGTCCCAGCCATCGTGCGGCGCCGAGCATCATGCCGCGCGTGGTGTTCGACAGGAAGAGCGGAGCCACCAGGTCAGCCCCGGGGAGGCCGAGGCTGCGCAGAACGAAGGTCACGTCCTGGCCGAGTCCGCCGCTGGCGACCAACACCATGCGCTCGCATCGCTCTGGGTACTGGTAGGCAAACTGCATCGTGATACCGCCGCCGAGTGAATGGCCCACCAGGGTGGCGTGATCGATGTCCAGCGAGATCATCAGGTCGCGCATGAGAGTTGCCTGGTTGCCCAGGGAGTAGTCGCCCCGAGGCTTCGCAGAGCGGCCGTGACCGAGCAGGTCCGGGGCGATGACGCGATGCTTGCGCGCCAGCGCCGGGATGATCACCTCCCACGCCCACGCTGCCTCGGCGATGCCGTGAATGAGCAGCAGCGGCGGGCCCTGTCCGGCCTCCAGGTACGCGAGGCGCTGCCCGTGCAGCGTGAGGAAGTGCCGCCGAGCCGGGGTGGTGGCCGGACGCTTGAGGGCTGGCGCGGCGGCAGGTGTCCTCATCCCGCCCGCCATGCAACCATAACCGCGCTGCTTGGCGCCACCTGCGCGGCCCGCGCCACCAACCAGTAGCGTTGCCGCGATGGACGCCAGCACTCCGACGGCCTGGTTGAGGGTTCGCACCGCCGTCCTCCGCAACGCGGCCGGCATCGGCATCGCCACCGGTGCGTACGCGCTGTCGTTCGGTGCAGTGTCGACGGCGGCCGGGCTGTCGGTGTTGCAGACGTGTGTCCTCTCCCTGGCCATGTTCACCGGTGCATCCCAGTACGCACTTGTGGGCGTCCTCGGCTCCGGCGGTGGTTCGATCACCGCGGCGGCCACGGCGGTGCTGTTGGGCACGCGCAACAGCTTCTATGGGCTGCGGCTGTCGTCGCTTCTGAGACTGCGCGGACCGCGCAGGCTCGTGGCCGCCCAACTCGTCATCGACGAGAGTACGGCGATGAGCCTTGGTCAGGACAGCGACCGCGCCAACCGCTGGGGATTCTGGGCCACCGGCGTGAGCGTGTATGTCCTCTGGAACCTCGGGACGCTGATCGGGGCCCTGGCTGCCCACGCGCTGCCCAATCCCCGCGTCGCGGGGCTCGACGCCGCCGCCCCGGCGGCCTTCCTCGCCCTGCTCGCGCCACGCGTGCGCACCCGGTCGGCCCTGAGCGTGGCCGTGCTCGCGGCGGCGATCGCGATGGCCAGCGTTCCCTTCCTTCCGGTCGGCGGTCCGGTGCTCGTCGCGGCCCTCGTCGCCATCGTCGTCGGTGCCCTGACCGCGGGCAGTCCAGCACCGCCGCTGCCGTCCACGGAGACCGGCTGACATGTGGCTGGCTGTGGGACTTGGCTCCGCTGGGTGTTACCTGCTGAAGCTCGCCGGCCTGTCTGTGCCGCGTGGCCTGCTCGCCAACCGCCGGGTGCAGCGCATCGCCGACACCCTGCCGGTGGCCCTCCTGGCCACGCTGGTGGCCGTGCAGACCCTGACCACCGGTACCAGGATCGGGCTGGACGCGCGTGTCGGCGGGCTGGTCGTGGCCTTGATTGCCGTCCTGCTCCGAGCGCCGTTCCTGGTCGTGGTCGGTGTGGCGGTGGTCGCGACTGCCCTGCTCCGGCTGTCGCTCTGAGATCTAATTGGGCGTCTTGTGCTCACTAAGCATGACACCGCCGGTATCATGCTGGCTGTATGGCGCGCAAGCGGACGCGGAAGGTTGACGACGGCGACAAGCCAGATCCGATTCGTCGAGCGGCCGTGGGCGTGGAGCCCAAATCCGCTCCGCGAGCTGCCATCAAGGACAGCGCCGGCGCAGCAGCCACCGGCGGCCCCCGTGCAGGGAGAACAAGTCTCGACGAGGCGCTCTCCCAAGGTCCCAAGGGGGTCCTGCAACTTCTTGGCCCGGGGCTGATCACTGGGGCGTCCGACGATGACCCGTCCGGGATCGGCACCTATTCACAGGCGGGCAGCCAGTTCGGCTTTGGCACGCTCTGGCTCGCCCTCTTCACCTTCCCACTGATGGTCGCCGTGCAGGAGGCGTGCGCCCGCATCGCTCTCCATACCGGGGTTGGTCTCGGAACCTCGCTGCGGCGCAAGTTTCCGACGTGGCTGGTGGGCGCATGCATCGTGGCGGTGTTCGCGGCCAACACTGTCAACGTCGGAGCTGACCTCGGCGCGGTGGCGGCCGCCGGCAGCCTGTTGACGCGTGGTCACGTTCACGCGGCCTGGTTGGTGGTTCCCATCGCGCTGCTCATCGGGTTCATGCAGCTTCGTCTCGCGTACACCACGATCTTCCGGGTCTTCAAGCTGCTCACGCTGGCACTGTTCGCGTACGTCATCACCGTCATCGTGGTCCACCCGCCGCTGCTGGAAACGGTGAAGTCGACCTTCATCCCCCACGTGGAGTTCAGCAAGGAGTTCCTCGGCATCGTGGTCGCCGTCCTCGGCACCACGATCAGCCCCTACCTGTTCTTCTGGCAGGCGTCGAGCGAGGTGGAGGAGATGAAGGCGGCGGGCGCGGATACCGAGGGGAAGAGGCGCGGGGTTAGCCACAAGGAGCTGCGCGCCGCGCGGATCGACGTGTTCGTCGGCATGCTCTTCTCCCAGCTGGTGATGTACTGCATCATCCTCACCTCGGGCTCGGTCCTCCACACGTCAGGCAACACCAACATCCAGAGCGCGCAGCAGGCGGCGGATGCGCTCCGGCCCCTGGCGGGACCGTTCGCGTTCGTCCTGTTCTCGGCCGGCATGATCGGCACCGGCCTACTGGCGATTCCCGTGCTCAGCGGCAGCGCCGCGTACGCTGCCAAGGAGTTCTTCGGCTTCGGGGGAAGCCTGGTCGAGAAACCCTCCTATCGCCCCACGTTCTACGCCCTGATCGTCATCGCCATCATCGGCGGGCTGTTGATGAACTTCCTCAACATCGACCCCATCAAGGCGCTGGTGGTGACAGCGATCATCAACGGGGTGGTGGCGCCGCCCATCCTGGTGCTGATCGCGATGCTCGCTCGTGATCGCACGGTGATGGGCAACCGCCGCAGTGGCCGCTGGAGCAACGGCTTCGTCTGGCTGGCGACGCTGTTGATGGGGGCGGCAGCAATCGCTCTGCTCACCACGCTGTTCGTGCACTGAGCTCAGACGGTCGCGACGGCCTCGTCCTCGGCGACCCACTCATCGACTCGCTGCCAGCAGTCGAGCAGCCACTGCCGCTGGTTTTCCTCGCCGGCCGGAATGTCCGCTCTCGCGATGTACCAGAGCTGAACTCGGAACACCTGGTCGATGGGGGCGCGTCGGAAGAGCCCGCCGCCAGCCCCGAGCCCCGACAGTCCCCCGTGCGCGACCAGGATGACCGCGGCATTCGGAGAGGCCGCGAGCGCAGTCAGGGCGCCGCCGGGTTCGGGGGCAATGACGTGGTGTAGAGCGGCGGCCTGGGCTGCCTCGCGACCACGACCTCGGCGAAACAGCCGCGCCAGCCGGCGGCGCCGACGCTCTTCAGTGAAGTTGCCGCCCTCGGGAAAGAGAAGCAGCGCACCACCCTCGTCCATGCCCCCCGAAAGCGCGGCGATCGACGCCTGCCACGACCCGTCGCGTCGCTGTCCGCGCGGCGGGACGAAGTAGTTGGGCACGCGGCTTCCGGCCAGGTCGATGACCGGGTCGAGCTTGAGGATATCCTTCATCACGATGCGCGGTTCGCGCGCGTAGCGGTCGAGCAGCATGTCAACCAGATAGAAGGTGTCTCCCGGTCCTGAGTGCCGGCTCAGGACGAGCAGTGGTTGGTCGTGAGCGCTCAGAACCCGCTCGGCGAGCCCGTCATCGTCGATGTGGACGGTCACGTCGAGCAAACGCTCCCCCCAGCGCCGCGCGCTGCGCAGGAACCACCGCATCAGCCGGTAGTGCTGCTGGCGCATGGCCGGCGTGTCAGTTCGGCCGAGCGCGCCAACCCACAGGCAGATGCACCCCACGATCCCGGCCACCTCCTGCTGCATCCAGATGATCGTGAACGCCATCACACGTAACGGGCGCCACCGTCCGGCGACGAAGGGCGACGCGGCGGCCGCGCCCAGCAGGAGCAGCGGCGACAGCACTGTCGCTGCCAGCGTCAGGACGACGAAGAGCGGTTGCAGCAGGAGACGACGCACCACGCGTGGCGGTACCCTCACCGTGCGCGCTCCTGGCGCTCCAGGTACCTGGCTGTGGCGGTGTGGGCGGCGTTGATGCGGGCGGAGACGCGCGAGAAGTCCCGGTACCGCAGGTTGGCCAGGGAGTCGTAGCGCGGCGGGTTGCCATCCCCGGTCGGGAGGACGTGCACCTCCACATCCTTGGGCAGGCTCGCCATGTCGGCGTGGAAGCGATGGCGGCGGGCGATCTCGAACGCAACCAGTCCCACCTCGAAGGGCTGCCGCGGCACTGTCAACTTGCGGTCGATGCGGCCGACATGGCACACGTAGATGGTCTTGGCCCGCAACGAGATGGCACGCCCGACGGGGATCGAGTTGACGATGCCGCCGTCGATGAAGTGCTCGCCACCTATCGCAACCGGCGGAAGGATGCCGGGTACCGCCGCTGATGCGAGCACCGCGTCGACAATCGAGCCGCGCGTGAACCAGTGCTCCGCGGCGGCTTCGATGCTCGCTGCCACACACTCGAAACGCACCGGGAGGTCCTCGATCTTCCTGACGGGGAGATGCTTTTCGAGCAGCCGGCGCAGTCCAGTGTTGCTGTGCAGGTTGGTGCGGGTGCGCGCCAGCGTTGTCACCCGCTTGATCATCGACCCTGCGAAGACTCCGCTCGCGGTGACCTCGCGCCAGAGCTGGGCCAGGTCCGCCACCCCGTCAGCATTGGGTCGTGCTGCGATTGCCGCGCCGTTGATGGCGCCAATCGATGTGCCGACGATGACGTCGGGCTGCACGCCGCGCTCGAGGAGCGCTCTCAACATGCCCACCTCAGCGGACCCGAGAAGGCCACCGCCACCCAGCACGAACGCGATTCCCTTGCGTGTACCTGCCCGCGCTGCGCTCACGCGTTGGTGCACTGTTGGGTGGAGACCTCCTGGGTGCTCCCGCGGCCGTGCTGGAGGTCGGCTGCGATCTGTGTCATGGTCAGCGCGTACCCCTCATTGGGATCGGCCGTGCTGGCGGCGAACACCAGGCCCTGGACCACGCCGGCTCTGTCCACCATTGGGCCGCCTGAGTTCCCCGGGATGATCTCCGCAGCGAGCACCTCGATGTCGCGAGTGACGATGGTGGAGTTGTAGATGTTGTACCCGCGCGCCTGCTCGGTGCCGCGGACCTCAGCCCCCACCACCTTCTCGTCCTGGCCGCCGGGGTACCCGATCGCTGCCCCCGTCACGGCCCGCGCCGGGTCGCTGGTGGCGATCGGCAGGGCAGCCTGGCCGAGCCCGGCGACGTGGAGGATCGCCACGTCGATGTCGGGGTCGAAGAACACCACCGTCGCCGGGTGGGTGGCGCCATCGGTGGTGTCGAGCTCGACGTGCTGCGACCC
>JALZAG010000269.1 GCA_030948445.1 Candidatus Dormiibacterota bacterium | reverse complement strand
GAGCGTGTCGACCGCTCGCCAGCAATACCAAGCCGCAGCCGAGCGGTGGGGTCGGAGGGGCTCGCCAAGAGCAAGCAACGCTTTCGGCTTGGCCATCTCCGAATCGCCGTGGATGACCGCCCAGCCCTTGCGTACCCCATAGTCGTCGACAGGCCAGACATCGGGGCGGCGCAGGTCGAAGAGTAGGAACATCTCAGCGGTCCAGCGCCCCACGCCGCGCACCGCCGACAGCCGGGCGACCACCTCGTCGTCGGGCATGGTTGCCAGCAATTCCACAGGCACGGTGCCGTCGGAGAATTTGAGGGCGAGATCGATGATGGCGGCGGTCTTGGCGCCGGAGAGCCCGCAGGCGCGCAGGTTCTCGGGCGGTGTGGCGAGAACGGCGGGTGGCGCAGGCAGCTCGGTCCCGAACATGGCTAGGAACCGTCCGTGGATTGCGGCCGCGGCACGGCCGGCGAGCTGTTGGTACGCGATTGCGCGAGCCAGCGCGTTGAACGCGTCTGTGCCGGGCGGACGCGGCGCGAACGGACCGGCCGACGCGACCACGCTGGCGAAGGCCGGATCCACGCGGACGACGTGCTCGGCGATCGCCGCCGGTGACCACGGTGGTCGCCGCGCGTGCGGCGGCGGCGCAGTCGGGACCGCCCGTATCTTCACCGGCGCACCCTACCTCGGTCAGGGACGGCGGGCGAGGCCAAGGAGTTGCAACGTGGCCGACTTGGCGTCGGCACGGCTGGATGCCGGACCCACACAGGAAGGACATCCCGTCGCGCAGCCGCACCCGCTGACGAGCTGCGTGGCCATCGTCACCAGGTCACCGTGCTGCTGATGGCACCGCTCAGCGAACCCGACGCCTCCCGCCACCGCGTCGTAGACATAGACCGTCGGCCATCCGACCTCCGATTCGCGTGCTGCTGGCGCACCGTCGGGGCGCCAGCCCGCGACGAACTCGGGAGGCTCATCGGCGCCCCGTGAGTGCGTGGTGGGCGTCCCCAGCACACCGGCGGGTGCGGGGCCTGCGCGCATCTGCGCCTGGCTGCCGAGGTCACGCGGGTCGCACATGCAGAGCAGGCACGCTGCCGAGTGCATGACGGCGGCAACACCGCTCAGCCCGGCATCCAGCTCCGCCCGATCCATGCCGCTCACGCCCCGCGGGTCAAACGCCGTCCAGGCACTGATGGTGTGCAGGTCCTGCTCGGGGAGGGTGATCGGTCCCGCGCCCACATTCTCCTGGGTGAGGAAGCGCACCTTCTTGTACATCGTCGCCAGGCGGCTGACACGCACCTCGCCGAGGGAGCGCCGGCAGACGTCACCCACCGGGCCCTCATATCGCTCGAGAACCTGCAGAGTGGTGCGTGTCTCCGCGAGCGTGTAGTGGTCGACGTCGATGGGATGTACGTAGGCGCGCTTCTCCTCCCAGTCGAGACGCTCGACGTGGTACTGCCGTCCCTCATGGAGATAGATCGCGTCGTCATGCACCAGCACCGGCGCGGCAAACTGGTCGACCTCGCCGATGACGCGGCCGTCACTCCCGGGACGCCCTCCCCCGCTGCCCGCCCATGGGCCCTGCGGTCCCTGTCCAGGGCCGCCGACGCCGGTGGACGTGTCGATGATGACCACGTTGGTGGCCGCGGCGCGACGCAGGGAGATCGCTTCGGCAGGGAACGCGTCGGCTGCCCAGTGATAGCGGTTGCCACTCCGATGAACCAGGCCGTCGTCGCGGAAGAGGTCGAGAAGAGCGCCGGTGGTATCAACCCCCGCCTCCCCGAATGAGTCACCGGCTTCGAAGGCGAGCTCGAAGGCAGCAGCCTGCAGATGGCTACCGAGGACGAGCAGGTTGTTGGGGTTGATCAGTCCCTGCTCAGGTGGGGCTTCGAGCAGGTACCCCGGGTTGTTGACCAGGAATTGGTCGAGTGGTGAATCCGTCGCAATGAACACACCGAGGGATTCGCTGTCGCGGCGGCCAGCACGCCCCAGCTGCTGCCACGTCGATGCGATGCTGCCCGGGTAACCGACAAGGATGGCCGCATCAAGGTTGCCGATGTCGATGCCGAGCTCCAGTGCGTTGGTGCTCACCACGCCGCGCACGCTGCCGTCGCGCAGCCCAGCCTCGATGGCGCGTCGCTCCAGGGGAAGATACCCGCCCCGATAGCCACGCACCGGCGACGAGCCACCCTGCCGGGGCGCGGGGTGCAGCCGCTGCAGGTAGGTGAGCAGCACCTCGACGCTGGACCGGCTGCGTGTGAAGGCGATGGTCTGCAGGTTGCTGGTGAGCAGCTCAGTCATCAACCGTCGCGCTTCCAATGTCGCCGACCGCCGAACACCCATGGTGCCGTCGACGAGGGGCGGATTCCAGAACCACAATCGCCGTGCCGCGCGCGGCGCGCCATTGCGGTCGACAAGCTGTACCGGCCGCTCGAGCAGCTTCTCGGCGAGCTCGCGCGGGTTGGCGATGGTGGCGCTGCACGCGATCACAGTCGGATTGCTGCCGTAGAAGCGGCAGAGGCGCAGCAGGCGTCGCAGCACGTTGGCGAGGTGCGAACCGAACAGACCGCGATACGCGTGCAGCTCGTCGATGACGATGTACCGCAGGTGCTGGAAGAGCCGCACCCAGCTGGTGTGGTGCGGAAGGATGCCGCTGTGCAGCATGTCGGGGTTGGTGACCACGATGTTGCCGTCGTTGCGCACCGCTCGACGCAGGCCGGGCGCTGTATCGCCGTCGTACGTGGCGGCGCGCAGGCCGGTCGGAAGGTGAGCGGCGATGTCCTGCAAGCCTGCGAGCTGGTCCTGTGCCAGGGCCTTGGTGGGGAACAGCCACAGCGAGCGCGCCTCAGGATCGTGCAGCCAGGCGTCGAGTACCGGCACGGCAAAAGCCAGGGTCTTGCCGCTGGCGGTGGGCGTCACCACCACCACGTCGCGGCCGGCGAGCGCGTGCTCGATCGCCTCGCTCTGGTGAATGTACGGGCGGTGGATGCCGCGGCGAGCCAATGCCGCCGGCAGGCGCGGGTCGAGCTGCCCGGGCCAGTTACCATGTTGCGCGGCGGTCGCCGGGATCAACTCCTCGCGAACGATCCGCCCTTCGACGGTCGGACTGGCACGAAGCCGCGACAACGCGTCGGCAACGGGGTCGACGAGGGTGGCCATCCGGCCGTGAGTGTATCGAACGTATGTTCGTCTGACAAGTGATGCCCCCTCCCGGCGACCTCAGTCGGCTGCTGCTCGCTCCGGGAAGAGGCCGCGACGCTGCGCCTCCAACAACACACCGAGCACGGCGGTGCCACAGAGACGGAGGACGCGCGCGGCCGACTCGCCCGTGTATGGGATGTGGTCCGCGTTGAAGGCCAGGGCAAGCCGAGGCGCAACGACGTCCGCGGGCACCACCTCGGGTGGCGCATGAGCCGGCAACGCGGCAATGACCCTCTTCTTCCCGAACGGCTTCGAGGGGAGGGAGTACAAGGCGTCGCCGCCGTTGATACGGACGGCGACGGCGTACGGGCGCGCCAGCGGCATCAGCCGGTACTGATCGATGGTGCAGAGCCGATCGAGCAGAGCGAGAGGGTGGGTGGCACGCTCTGAGGACGGACGATGGAATGGCTGCAGGTCTTCGATGAGCGTGCGCGCCGTGGCATGCTTGATGTCCCGCATCATTCGCTGACCTCGTTGTGGATCTCTGAACTCGCGCTCCGATGTGAAGATCGGAAACTGAACGCTGGTCAGGGCATTCCTGCCCGCCAGCACAGACACCTGGTACGCGAAACGGTCGAGCGCAGACTTCAGGTTGGCAACGCAATCGCCGATGAGCAGGCTGAGTCGCGGCGGGGGGTCCACGGTTGGCTCAAACCAGTACACGCACCTGGTGCCTTCCGCATTCACCTGCGGGGTGACCGCGAACGGCTTGGCGGCAAGAAAGCGCTCTGACTCGCTGTCGAATGAGTCGATGTGCTCCGCCGCACGATCGAGTTTCCAATAACAGCCGTCCAGGACATGCGGCACGCGCTTCGATCACTCCCGCCAATGCAACGAGGCGGATTGCACGCATGAAGAAAGGCCCGCCCCTATGCCGCAGTTCTACTCCGCTGCTGGGCGCGTGGTCAAGGACGGTCGCGGAGCTCGCTGGTCAGCGCCCCGTTGGTCGACGCCCCGACCTCTTCGCGGCGCCGCGCCGCCGCCAGGGTGACCGAGGTGCCGCCGATGACCAGCAGGAGCGCCAGCATCACCTCGGTGAGCAGGCCGGTGCCAGTCTCCGGGGTGGCCGGCGCGCCGGCGGCGAGGACGCCCGTGCCGGCGGGCCCGTGGGGCTGTGCCACCGCGCCCACGGGCACTGGTGCTGCGACGACGGGGGCCACGCCCGGCTGGGTGCAGCTGACGGCGAACGTCAGGCGCATGGTGCCGGTGCTCACCAACCCGACTGCGCAGGGATCGGCGACGGCCGACCCGGAGTTGCCACCGACGGACGACGAGGCGGCGACCGAGTCTCCGGTCGAGCCGGTCACGGCGTCACCGGACGTGAAGCTGGCGGCGGCGCCGGAGCTGCCGCCGACCGCTGTGCCGGCGGTCGACCCCGAC
>JALZAG010000248.1 GCA_030948445.1 Candidatus Dormiibacterota bacterium | reverse complement strand
AGCCACATCGCGGGCTTCGAGGCAACCTCACTCAAGGCGTGGCAGGCATCCTTCGCGCAGGGGAGCGTGGCCCGCATCGGCCGTGACGAGGTGAAGCATTTCATCGCCGAGCGTCCGGGTGTGGTCGGATGGGCGGCGATCAGGCCGGCGGGTGCGGGACGTCCGAGCATTCTGTCGATCATGTGCGAGGCGCACGATCCGGAGATCCGCGAGGGCTTCATCGACGCCGTCCTCGCCGAGCTTCCAGCCCAGCCGGTGTCGTGCGTCCTGCGCCACTACGACTCAGAGCTGATCCGCGCATTGCAGCAGCGCGGATTCGCCGTCTACGGCACCCAGCTGCTGCTGGTCCGCGACCTCGGCATCAAGGTGCGCATCCGCGCTACTCCCAAGCAGAGCAAGGCGGTGCTCGCTCACGCCGGCGTCGCCAGCTCCCACCTCTCCGCCCCGTCGCTGACCGTGCTGCGTCCACCAGAGAGGAGAGAGAGATAGTCGCAGACATGATGCCTTACGGTTCGTCCTGGCACGAGGAGCTCAGTCTCCTCATCGAAGCGCTCCCACCGCGCGTCGCGTTGGCAGCACAACGTCTGTCGCAGGAGCGCGGTGATCTCCTCGAGATCGTGCTCGACCTCGGCCGCGAGCCCGAGGCCCGGTTCACCGATGGCGAGGTGATTCTCGACCCCGTCCAGGTGACCCACGATGACCTGGAGTACGTCACCGAGCGGGTCGGCGATTTCGGCGATGACAACCGAGCCGGCATCGAGCGCACGCTGCACCGTATCAGCGCGATCCGCAACCGCGCGGGAACAGTGGTCGGGCTCACCTGTCGCGTCGGCCGCGCCGTCACCGGAACCATCGACATCATCAAGGACATCGTCGTCAATGGGCAGTCGATCCTGCTGCTCGGACCTCCCGGCATCGGTAAGACAACGATGCTGCGGGAGTGCGCGCGCGTGCTCAGTGACGAGTGCAGCAAGCGCGTGGTCATCGTCGACACCAGCAATGAGATCGGCGGCGACGGTGACATCCCGCACGCCGGTATCGGTCGCTCGCGGCGCATGCAGGTGCGCACCCCTCCGGAGCAGCACGCCGTGATGATCGAGGCGGTCGAGAACCACATGCCGCAGGTCATCGTCATCGACGAGATCGGCACTGCGCTGGAGGCGATGGCGGCGCGCACCATCGCCGAGCGTGGAGTGCAACTGGTCGGCACTGCGCACGGCAGCAACCTCGACAACCTCCTCGTCAACCCCACCCTCAACGACCTCCTCGGCGGCATCCAGACGGTCACCCTCGGCGACGAGGAAGCACGCCGGCGCGGCACGCAGAAGAGCGTTCTGGAACGTAAGGCTCCGCCAACGTTCGACGTGCTCATCGAGATCCAGGAGCGGGACCGTGTCGTGGTTCACATGCCGCTCGACGAGACGGTCGACGAGGCCCTGCGCGGCCGCATGAAGCCGCCACAGCTGCGCCTCCGCGGTGAGGACGGCGAGATCGTCAGCCGCATCGACACCAGCGCACCGCCGCCGGCCACATTCGAACCGAGCCCCTTCACCAACAGCGGCCGCCGCCGGAGCCGGGAACGCCGCCGCCGTGGCTTCGATGTTGAGGAGTACATGGCCCAGCGCTCACGCGAGACAGCGTGGGATGGCGGGACGCCGCACGCGGGGACGCGCCCGCTGCAGCCGCTCGCGGTCTTCCCCTACGGTGTGTCTCGAACCTACCTCGAGCAGTCTGTTCGGGAGCTCCAGGTTCCCGTCCGCATCCAGCACAACGTCGATGACGCTGACATGGTGCTCACGTTGAAGAACTACTACCGGCGCAAGGACTCCCCAGTGCGGTCGGCAGAGGCTACCGGCATTCCCATCCAGGTGCTGCGCAGCAACACCGTCGCGCAGATCAAGGGTGCGCTGGCGCGGGTGTACGGGGTCGAGGATGCCGACCCGACAGCGACCGCGCTCGAGGAGGCCCTCGAGGCGGTCGAGCGAGCACGCCACACCACGGCGGACGTCGAGCTCGCTCCCCAGAACTCCTACGTGCGCCGCCTGCAGCACCAGCTGGTCGAGCGCCATGACATGACAGCGCGCAGCACCGGCAACGAGCCCAACCGCCGCCTGGTCATACTCGGCGCCGAGGAGTGACGAGGTGTGACGAGTTCGGGGTTTTTCGTCTCGTTCGAGGGTCTGGACGGGGCCGGTAAGAGCACCC
>JALZAG010000072.1 GCA_030948445.1 Candidatus Dormiibacterota bacterium | reverse complement strand
GTCGGCGGGGCACCGATGCGCCGCGACACGCTCTTTCGGATTGCGTCCATCACCAAGCCGATGACGGCGGCGGTCGTGCTCTCCCTCGTCGAGCGCGGCCTACTCAACCTTGACGAGCCGGTCGACCGACTGCTGAGCGAGCTCGCCGATCGGAGAGTGCTGCGCCGTCCTGATGGTCCGCTTGGGGACACAGTCGCGGCGGAGCGCCCGATAACTGTGCGCGAGCTTCTCACCTTCACGTGGGGCTTCGGGATGCAGGGCGCGATGTTCACGGCTGCCGAGCCGTGGCCGATCGTCACCGCGGCCAACCACCGCGAGCTGGCAACGTTCGGACCACCCCAGCCTCTCAACACCCCGGACCCTGACACATGGCTCGCACGCCTTGGTGAGTTGCCGCTGCTCGCGCAGCCGGGGGAGCGCTGGCTCTACCAGACCGGGATGCAGGTCCTCGGGGTCCTCGTGTCACGCGCCGCTGGCGCACCTTTCGACCAGGTGATGCGCGAGCAGCTGCTGGATCCGCTCGGCATGGGTGACACTGGATTCCACGCGGCGGACGCCACTCGGCTCGCGACCGCCTACGAGAGCCGGGACGGCACGTTGGAGGTGAGCGATCGGCCGGACGGGCAGTGGTCGCGGGCCCCAGCGTTCCCGGACGGAGGCAGCGGCCTGGTGTCCTGCGTCGATGACGTGGTGGCGTTTGGGCGCATGCTGATGCGCGGCGGTGCGGGCGTACTCACACCGTCGACCGTCGCCGAGATGACCCGCAACCAGCTCACGCCAGCTCAGCGTGAGACTGTCTGGCCTGGCTTCAACATTCTCGACGGACGTGGCTGGGGCTACGGTGTCTCCGTGCTCGAAGACGGTCGCTACTCATGGGACGGCGGGTCGGGGACGGCGTGGTCGAACGTGCCGTCACAGGATCTGACCGTTGTTGTGCTCACCCAGCGCGCTGCGGACGCGTCTGGGATGCCGGCTGTCTGCGACGACGTCTTGACTGTCGCTCGCTCCGCCGAGCGGCGCGGATGACGGCCGCCCCTCCGGTCGGCGACTGACCGGCACACCCCGCAGTGTACCGACACGATCTTGTGTATGCCCAGAATCCCCGGTTGTGCTCCGGCTCATCACTCGCCATCATTGCCGGCGTCGGCGAACCGCCGGCGAGCGCGTGGCTCTGCCCATGTGGTCGGAGGAGCGAGTCGCGGCTGACGGATACGCGGAGGAGCCTGCGTGCATACCTTCGCATCCACGTCCACCATGTTCGCTGGGAGTACATGCCGTGCATCGCAGCCGCGTCTGCAATCTCATCATCGACTGCAACGATCTGGAAACCAACCTCGCCTTTTGGAGTGCCGCCCTCGGAGTTGACCACTGGGCCCTCGACGGGCCTGAGGACAACTACGGTGTTCTCAAGGAGGACGTCGCCGGCCTCCATGTCGAGCTCCAGCGGGTTCCCGAGTCAAGCATTGCCAAGAGTCGCATCCACTTCGACATTGAGACGGATGACGTCGCGGCCGAGGTGGCCCGCCTGGAGGCGCTTGGGGCGCACCGAGTCGAAGAGCATCAGGGGGGAAGGACCAACTGGTGGGTCATGCAGGACCCCTGTGGCAATGAGTTCTGCGTCACCAGCGTCCAAAGCGATGCGTGGCCCAAAGACGTGCGCAGCTGGGACGCAGGTTCCGCGCTACCCGGACAGGATCAGACGTCGTTCCTAGAGACGAACGTGCACCGGCGCTTTCCCAGGAGATTGCGCCGCGGCGATACCGTTCGGGTGGTTGCTCCGGCCCGGTCGCGCGCGTTAGTGCTGGAGCACGACCACAGCGCCATCATCCAGAAGCGATTTGCGGAGATGGGATTGACGCTGACCTATGGTGCGCACGTCGATGAGCGCGACGACTTCGACACCTCGTCGATCGCGTCTCGGGTTGAGGATCTGCACCACGCATTCGCCGATGCCGGTGTCGCCGCAATCATGACCGCGATCGGAGGGTTCAGCAGCAACGAGCTGCTGCCCCTTCTGGACTGGGAACTCATTGCCAACCACCCGAAGATCCTGTGCGGTTTCTCCGACATCACCGCCTTGCAGAACGCGATCCTCACCAAGACGGGTCTGGTGACGTACTCCGGTCCGCATTGGTCCAGCTTTGGGATGCGTGACCACTTCGAGCAGACCCAACAGTGGTTCACCGATGCGCTGTTCAACAGCGCTCCGGTCGAAGTGCGCGCTGCCACGACGTGGACCGATGACCTCTGGTTCATTGATCAGGATCGCCGCGCGCCATCCCCGGGCGAGGGCTGGTGGCCGCTCCAGCACGGCAGCGCGGAGGGCACTGTCGTCGGGGGGAACCTCTGCACGCTGAACCTGCTGCAGGGGACGGAGTTCATGCCCTCGCTCCGTGGCGCGCTCCTGGTTCTCGAGGACGACTCCACGACCAATCCGGTGACCTTCGCTCGCGACCTGACCTCGCTGCTCCAGCTCCCCGACGCCGATGGACTTCTCGGCCTGGTCATCGGCCGCTTCCAGCGCGACAGCCAGATGACCCGAAACCTGCTGCAGCAGATCATCGCCAGCCAACCGCGCCTTGCGGGCTTGCCGGTGCTCGCCAACGCAGAGTTCGGGCACACCTACCCCATGGCCACGATCCCCATCGGAGGAACCATGGCGCTGACCGCGGCTGCCCAGAGCAGCATCACGATCACCGAGCACTGATGCTGCTCGACGGCTTTGCGAGGCACCTCACCGTCGGTCTAACACGGCACTTGACTCGGCGGTGATGCTCTGGTCCCGTGAGCCCCGATGAAGCTCGCTGCCTTCGCCCGTCATCCGCTGCTCTTTGGTCCGTCCCCGGTTCACCCGCTCGAGCGGCTGACACGACACCTGGGCGGGGCTGAGATCTGGGCCAAGCGCGAGGACTGCAACAGCGGACCGGCGTTCGGAGGCAACAAGACGCGAAAGCTCGAGTACCTGGTTGCCGACGCGCTCGCCCAGGGCTGCGACACTCTGGTCTCGATTGGTGGCGTGCAGTCCAACCACACCCGGCAGGTCGCTGCGACCGCCGCCCGCGTCGGCATGAAGTGCGTCCTCGTGCAGGAGAGCTGGGTCGACTGGCCAGACCCGGTGTACGACCGCGTCGGCAACATCCTTCTCAGCCGCATCCTCGGTGCCGATATCCGAATGGTCACCGAGGGCTTCGGGATCGGATTCAAAGCGAGCTGGGAGCAGGCCCTTGCCGATGTCGAGGCGGCAGGTGGCAAGCCGTATCCCATCCCGGCCGGCGCCTCTGATCATCCATTGGGAGGCCTCGGCTTCGCGCAGTGGGCACAGGAGGTCGAGGAGCAGGAGCGCGCGCTCGGGCTCTTCTTCGACACCATCATTGTGTGCTCGGTCACCGGCAGCACCCAGGCGGGGATGGTGGCCGGGTTCGCGGCGCAGGAGAGGTCCCGCCGGGTGATCGGGATCGACGCGTCGGCGAAGCCGGCCCAGACCCTCGACCAGGTGACCCGGATCGCCCGACAGACCTCCGAGCTCATCGAGGTCGGCCGCGACCTGCGCAGCGACGAGATCATCCTCGACGACCGTTACCACGCGGGCACGTACGGGCTCGCCGACGAGCGCACCATCGAGGCGATCAAGCTCGGCGCGCGCCTGGACGGGATGATCACCGACCCGGTGTACGAGGGCAAGTCCCTGGCGGGGATGATCGACATGGTCGCCAACCGGGAGATCGAACCCACATCGACGGTGCTCTACGCGCATCTCGGCGGCCAACCCGCACTCAATGGGTACAGCTCACTGTTCTCGTGACCGTCCGCTGAGTCGCTAGCCGTCGCCTGCCACTGCCTCGATGAGGCCCGCCGCGGCCGACCGACCGTTCCGGCCGCGGATGCGCTCGCCGATGGCGGCAAGACGGGAGCGCAGCTCACCGTCCTGGAGCAATCCGTCGATGGCATCGCGCAGCTCGCCATCTGAGAACGAGTAGGTGCGCAAGCGGATACCTGTCGCCGTCTCGCTGACGCGCTGAGCGTTGTCGTGCTGGTCCCAAAAGATCGGCAGCACCAGAGTCGGCTTGCCAAAATGAAAGCTCTCGGTGATCGTGTTGTTGCCGCCGTGGGTGATCACCATGTCGACGAGTGGCAACACCTGCGTCTGGGGGAGGAACTCCGCGCCCCACATGTTGGGGGCGAGCTCGTAGTCCTCGTGGCGAGGTCCCGTCGACACGATGTATCGATGCCGCGTCTCAGCCAACACGTCGATGAGACGCCTCATGAGCTCGACGTCGGCGCTTCCCAGCGACCCCAGGGAGAGGTAGATGAGGGCTGAGCCTCGCGGTCGCGCAAGCCAATCCGCGGGAATGTCGGCGGGGTCTTCGGTCTGGCGAACGCTCGAGTCCAGGCGGCGCCACGTGGCGTCAAGGGGACGGCGCTCGACGTAGTCGATCACCTCGGGGTAGACGTAGAGGTTGAGATGTTCGGAGGTGTGCATGAACTCGAGCTCGGGCAGCGGCGGCGCGCCTGCCTCCTGTACCCACGCGTCGAACTCCGCCCACGTCGGCCGATGGGTTCGCGCGTACTCCTCGCGAAACTCGTTCCACTGCGAGGAATCACTCGATGGCAGACCGGAGTACGCCGGCGGCACCGCGGTTCCCGGCACCTCGAGCGGGTTGCAGGACACGATGCGGACGTAGGGGGCGCCGCTGGTGAGCAGCGCTGGGAAGGAGACGACGTTGTCCTCGACCACCACGTCGGGGTGCACGGCGTCGAGAATCCCCTGCAACTGCGGCTGACAGAACTTGGCCCCCTCGATCAGCGCTCTCCATGTCGGCAGCATGAAGCCGGTGAGCTGTTCGATGGTCGGGCGACGAAACTCGGGCGCTGACTCTCGGACGAAGTCCTTCCAGAACTGACCGGCATCCGGCGCCTCCTGCGCAGGAGGTGCCAGGTCGACGAGCGCCTCCTCGAACCCGTACGGGGTGAGGCGATCCTTCCAGGACGCCTCGGCCGCGAACACGACGCGATGACCGCGGCGCCGCAGCACGTCCCCGATACCGACGCAGTTGTTGGTGGGCCCGTGTGCTGACTCGGGCATGAACAGGATTGTCAAGGGTTGGCTAATCACGCATCCTCACCGTGGTCGGGGCCATCAACCGTACAGCCAGCAGTCCGATCGCCGTGCCACACTGCCTCGATGAGTGTCGCGCGCCCCAGCACCGCGGCCGACCCGTTCCTCCGCTACGTCAACCTCAGCTCCGTCGCCGGGGTGGAGCCCATCACCGTGGACCGCGGCGAGGGCGCTGACCTGTGGGATGTGGATGGACGCCGATACCTCGACTGTTTCGCGGGCATCTCGGTGGTCAGCACCGGGCACTCGCATCCTCGGGTGGTGGCGGCGGCCCGCGAGCAGATGGAGCGCTTCATCCACTGTGGCACCTACCTCTACCAGGTGCCGGTGGTCGGGACCCTGGCGCAGCGACTTGCTGCGGTGACGCCCGGCCGCCTCGAGAAGACGTTCTTCTCCAACAGCGGTGCCGAGGCGGTGGAGGGCGCTCTGCGGCTGGCGCGCGCGTTCACCGGCAGGAGCGAGTTCATCGCGCTCGAAACGGGGTTCCACGGGCGTACCAACGCCACCCTCGCGGTCACTGGCAACCGCAAGCGCAAGCAGCATGGCGGCCCGTACCTCGGCGGCGTCGCGTTCGCCCCGGCGCCGCACCCCACCCGCTGCCGAGTGTGTGGTGGGACCTGCACGCTGCGCTGCGCGGACGCGGTGGAGGATGTCATCAACTACCAGACGTCGGGCGATGTCGCCGCCTTCATCGCCGAGCCGGTCCTCGGCGAAGCCGGCATCGTGGTGCCGCACCCCGAATACTTCCGCCGCGTCAAGGAGATCCTCGACCGCCACGGCATCCTGCTCATCGTCGACGAGGTGCAGACCGGCTTCGGCCGCACCGGGAGGATGTTCGGCATCGAACACTACGGGGTGGAGCCGGACATTATGACCATGGCCAAGGGGATCGCCAGTGGTTTCCCGCTCGGCGGTTTCATCGCGCGTCCGGAGATCGCCGACTCGTTCCAACCAGGCGAGCACCTCTCGACATTCGGCGGCAACCCCGTGGCCTGCGCGGCGGCGGTGGCGACGCTGGATGTCATCGCTGACGAGCATCTCTGCGAGAACAGTGCCCGCCTTGGCGAGTGGATGCTGGCTCGCTTGAACAAGCTCGCCGCGACGGACGCCGCCATCGGCGAGGTGCGCGGCAAGGGACTGATGATCGGCGTCGAGCTCGTCGAGAGCCGAGACAGCATGGCGCCTGCGGCGAAGCGAGCTGTGCAGGTGCGCGCAGCGTGCCGAGAGCGCGGCCTGATCATCGGCATCGGCGGCTTCTTCGGCAACGTGCTGCGCATCCAACCACCGCTGGTGATCAGCGAGAAGCAGCTCGAGGAAGCCGCCACCACTCTTGACGAGGCACTGCTCGCGACCGCATGAGAGCAATCGCACACTGGGTCGGCGGCCAACCGGTTGCCGGCACCTCGGGACGGCGATCGCCGGTGTACAACCCGGCGACCGGTGAGCAGACCGCTGCGGTTGAGCTCGCGTCGGCGGCCGACGTCGACGCCGCCGTGGAGACAGCAGTCGCAGCATTCCCGCAGTGGCGAGCGATGCCGTTGTCGCGTCGGTCCGAGGTGCTCTTCCGCTTTCGCGACCTGGTGGATACGCACCGCGACGACATTGCGCGGTTGATCACGTCCGAGCACGGCAAGGTGCACTCGGACGCGCTCGGCGAGGTGGCGCGCGGCCTCGAGAATGTTGAGTTCGCGTGCGGCGTCCCCAACCTTCTCAAGGGCGGGTTCTCCGAGCAGGCATCAACGGGTGTCGACGTCTACTCCATCCTGCAGCCGCTGGGTGTCGCCGCCGGGATCACGCCGTTCAACTTCCCCGCGATGGTGCCGATGTGGATGTTCAGCAACGCCATCGCCTGCGGCAACTGCTTCATCCTCAAGGCGAGCGAGAAGGACCCCTCGCCGTCACTTCTCTTCGCCGAGCTGTGGGAGCGGGCCGGACTCCCTGCCGGCGTGTTCTCGGTGGTTCAGGGTGATCGCACGGCCGTCGATCGCATCCTCGAGCATCCCGACATCGCGGCAGTGTCGTTCGTCGGTTCGACGCCGGTCGCGCGACACGTGTACGAGACGGCGACCCGGCACGGCAAACGGGTGCAGGCACTCGGCGGCGCCAAGAACCACATGGTGGTGCTGCCCGACGCCGACGTCGACATGGCCGCCGACGCCGCCGTTTCCGCCGGATATGGCTCCGCCGGCGAGCGCTGCATGGCGGTGTCGGCCGTGGTCGCGGTGGGCGACGTCGCCGACCGCCTGGTCGCGGCGATCGCGGACCGACTCCCGGCGTTGAGCATCGGCCCCGGCGACGACCCCGCGTCGCAGATGGGGCCGCTGGTGACGCGCGAGCACCGCGACCGGGTGGCCTCGTATCTCGAGGACGCGGCGCTCGGCGGCGCCAGGGTGGTCGTCGACGGTCGCGAGCGGGAGTTCCATGGCGACGGGTTCTTCCTCGGCCCCTCACTGGTCGATTCCGTGCGCCCCGGCAGCCGCGTGTACGACGACGAGATATTCGGGCCGGTCCTCGCTGTGGTTCGGGTCGCCACCTACGAGGACGCGGTGCGGTTGGTCAACGACAACCCCTACGGCAACGGGGTGGCCATCTTCACACGCGACGGCGGCGCGGCTCGACGCTTCCAGTTCGAGGTGCAGGCCGGGATGGTCGGTGTCAACGTGGCGATCCCAGTGCCGGTGGCCTACTACAGCTTCGGCGGCTGGAAGTCGTCTCTCTTCGGTGACACGCACATGTACGGGCCGGACGGCATTCACTTCTACACCAGGGCCAAGGTGGTCACCGCACGCTGGCCGGACCCGAGCACCAGCACCATCGACCTCGGGTTCCCGCAGAACCGCTGACCGCCTCGACCGACCGCATGCGCCGCCTGGGGAGGGGTGCCGGGCGATGGTGGCCCGTGGTTTTGTAATCTTGTAATCGCCCCAACACTCCCACTGAGGCTAGGAATGACTGTCGCTGGCTCCGCGCGCACCAGCCGCGCGATCAACCCCTGGGTGGTGCTCACCCTGGTCTGTATGGCCCAGTTCATGGTGATCTTGGACGCAACTGTGGTGAACGTGGCCTTGCCATCGATCAAGCGCGGGCTGAGCTTCACCGACTCCGACCTGCAGTGGATCGTCAACGGCTACACCCTGACATTCGGGGGTTTCCTGCTCCTCGGTGGCCGTGCCGGCGATCTCTTCGGGCGCCAGCGCATCTTCCTCGCCGGGTTGGTGATCTTCTCGGTGGCGTCGCTGGTCAATGGGCTCGCGCAGTCGCCGACGATGCTCATCGTCGGACGCGCTGTGCAGGGCTTCGGCGGCGCGCTGATCTCCCCGGCGGCGCTGTCGATCATCACCACGACGTTCGAGGAGGGCGATCGGCGCAACAAGGCGCTTGGCGTCTGGAGCGCGATCGCCGCCAGTGGCGCAGCCTTCGGGCTTCTGCTCGGCGGCATCCTCACCCAGGCACTGAGCTGGCGCTGGGTGTTCTTCATCAACGTCCCCATCGCGGCCATCACCATCGCGTTGTCGTTGCGGATGGTTCCCAACACCAAGGTGCGCGGCAACCGCGGCGTCGACATCCTCGGCGCGGTGCTGGTCACCGGGGGCCTGATGTCGATCGTGTACGCGCTGACCAAGGCGGCCACGCCGACCGAGGGGTGGACGTCGCCGATCGTGTTCGTCTTCGGCGGTATCGGCCTCGCGCTCCTGGTGGCGTTCGTGATCACCGAGATGCGCTACCACGCCCCGCTGGTACGCCTGAGCATCTTCCGCGTCCGCTCACTGACCGCCGCCAACGGCGCCATGCTGCTCGTCTCCGGCGGGATGTTCGCGATGTTCTATTTCTCGGGCCTGTACGTGCAGATCGTCCTTGGCTACTCGCCATTGCAGGCGGGACTGGCATTTCTGCCGGTGTGCTTCGGCATCGGGATCGGCGCCGGGCTGGCGTCACAGGCGGTGAAGAGGATCGATGTGCGCGCGGTTGCCTGCGCCGGTCTGGTCATCGGCGCCGCCGGCTTCTTCATGCTGCAGCGGATCACCGTCAGCAGTGGGTACGCCGACGTCCTCTTGCCCGCGCTGGTGGTGATGTCGCTCGGTTTGGGCCTCAGCTTCGTGCCGCTCACGCTGGTGGCCACAACCACGGTTGCTGACGATGACGCCGGGCTCGCCTCAGGACTGTTCAACACCTCCCAGCAGGTCGGCGGTTCGCTCGGCCTGGCCATCCTCGCCACCCTCGCCGTCGACCAGACGACGTCGTTCTTCCGCAACCTCGGCCACGCACCCTCGGCGCACGACGGGCTCGCGGCACTCGTGCAGGGCTACCGCGTGGCGTTCCTGGCGGCGGCGATCCTGCTGGCGCTGGGGGCCGTGCTCGTCGCCGGGGTGCTGCGTCGCAGGGACGTGGCGGGAATCGCCGCAGCAGCAGCGGCGGCGCGCACCAAGGAAGTGCCTGCGGCGGTCGCCTGAGTCAGCGCTTGGGGTCCGGGTCGGGGTCCGAATCGGGGCGCGCCGTGTACCGCACGCCGGCCTTGCGCATCGTGCGGGCGACGGTCTGCCACGTGCTCCAGAGCGTGAGGTCGACACCGCCGTCGTCGGTCTCGCGCAGGCGGTTGATGAGCCAGTGGTTATCGAGCCACGACTCGACAAGCCAGGGTCCCAGCGTGCCGCGAAAGACCGATTCGTCGAAGAGGCCATTCACGTACACCTGGGCGGTCTCCTCCCAGAAGTTGAGCACCCGCCAGAGCTGGTCCTGCTGGTAGTCACTGAGTTTCTGGTAACGCGCCCACGCGTCGGCGGCGGTCTCGCCCTCGCGCAGCACCACGATGCCGTTGGCCCAGGTCAGCAGCTGCGAGAACGAGTCGCGGTCATGGCGCTCCAGGTAGCGGAAGACGGCCTCCTGACGGGCCACTCGCCGGCTCGCCCTGAAGATGACCACCGGGACGATGACAGCGCCCACCAGGAGAATCAGCGCGGCCGCCACCTGCGCCCAGTTGGCGATCGACTGTTCGGTTGCCGGGCTCACCGATCAAGCATGCCGCCTCGGTACCCGGCTGAGCGAACGCTCAGACTCCCAGGGCCTGGTCGATGGCGTCGAGAAGGTCGCGCACCTTGATCGGCTTGGTGAGGAACGCACACGCGCCGGCCGCGCGGAACCGGGGCGCGTTGCGTTCGCTGGCGTCGGCGCTGAGCATGATCACCGGGATGTCCACGCTGCACTTGTCGCCCTTCAGCCTGCGCAGCACCTCGTCACCGTCGATGTCGGGCAGGTGGAGGTCGAGGAGCACCAGGTCGGGGTGATGCTGCGTGGCCAGCTCGAGCGCGAGGCCGCCCTGCATCAGCGGGATGACGCGCAGGTCCGGGCGGTGGCGCAGGGTACGCTCCACCAGTTCGAGGCTGGCGAGATTGTCCTCGACGTACAGGACGGTGCGGGTCGCGTCCCGCGTGGCCACCGCGGACGCCGGCGCTCTGTCCTCGTCGCCGTCGGTGACCCGTCCGAACTCCAGCCAGAACGAAGAGCCCTCACCGGGCGTGCTGTCGACACCGATGGTCCCGGACATGAGCTCGACGAGGTGCTTGCTGAGCGCCAGCCCCAGGCCGGTGCCCTCGATGGTGGTGCGCTCGGCACCAAGCCGGTCGAAGGGCTGGAAGAGGCGGGGCATCAGGTCTGGCGCGATGCCGGGGCCGGTGTCCTTGACGGTGATGCGCAGCCTGTCGCCGTCGACGCGCCTCGTGCAGATGTCGATGTGGCCGCCCTCGCGGTTGTACTTGACGGCGTTGGTGAGCAGGTTGAGCACCACCTGCCTGAGGCGCTGCGTGTCGGCGACGACCCGCTCGCCGCTGACGTCCTGGTGTACCGCGACCCGCCTCTGCGCTGCTGCCAGACCGACCAGCTGCATGCATTCGGCGAGCACCTCGTCGAGTGCGACGGGCTCCAGTGACAGCTCCTCGCGTCCGGCCTCGATGCGGGAGATGGCGAGGAGCTCGTCGATCATGCGCAGCAGATGGTCGGAGGCCTTGAGGATCATGCTGATCGAGGCCTGCTGCTCGGGCCGCGGATCCTCCAACTCGAGGAGCCCGGCGAAACCGAGGATCACCGTCAGTGGGGTTCGCAGCTCGTGGCTGACGCGCGAGAGATACTCGCTCTTGGCCACGCTCGCCGCCTCCGCCTCGGCGAGCGCGGCCGCGACCGCGGCCTCAGCGTGGCGCAGCTCCTCCATGTCAGTCAGGGCGGTGCGTGCGAGCGCGGCGCGCTTCACGCTCGTCGACGCAACACTCCCGGCGAGCGCGACCACGACGAGCACGATGCTCTGCGAACCGAAGGTGACCACGGTGATGTCGCCGAGGACGAGGGCGATGACGCGGAACAGCAGCGCCAGGATGGTGATCGCCAGCGTCCACCCCCGCGACAGGAACCACGACCCGACCAGGACCGGAAGGGCCCCGAGCGCACCCACGGTGCTGGTGCCTCCGGTTGCAAAGTCACCGAGGAACACGCAGGCGACCGCGGCGGTGCAGACAATCGCCAGGGCCGTCGATGTGCCCTGGCCCCACGCCGGCCGCGGCGCCAGGAACGCCGGCCAGCGGTGCGCCTGCTCATGGCTTGCGCTCATGCCCGTCAGGCTACAGGCCGCGAACCGTCCTCACGTTCGAGAAGGAGTGTTGTAACCGGCTGTTATCGTGCCCGCGATGCAGTCTTGGGACTCGGCGTGAAAGCACTGGAATGGCTGGGCTTCGCGGCCGGCCTCCTGCTGGTTCTGGCCACCTACGCCAGCGTGCTGGAAACCACCATCGTGCCCCGCGGCAACCGGTCCGGGCTCACGCCGCTGATCCTCCGGCTGGTCAACCTGCCGGTTCGCCTGGTGGCCTCCCGGATCACCGACTACGAGGCTCGCGACCGCATGCTCGCGTACGCGTCAGCAGGCTACCTGGTGGCGACGCTGCTGGTGTGGCTGGTGCTGTTTCTGGTCGGCTACGCACTGATGCTGTGGCCCTCGAGCCTCGACCTCGGCGACGCCTTCCGCACCGCCGGCTCCTCGATGCTGACGCTGGGAATTGCCGCACCGCACGGCAGCGTGTCCACGGTGGTGGTGTACCTCGCGGCCCTGACCGGCCTCGTGGTCGTCGCTCTGCAGATTGCGTACCTGCCGGTGCTGTATGCGGCGTACAACCGCCGCGAAACGCTGGTGACGATGCTCGAGGGACTCGCCGGCACGCCCGGATGGGGACCGGAGGTGCTGGTTCGGTCGGCGTCGGTCGACAACCTCGACGGCCTCGGCGACATGTATGAGCGCTGGATGCAGTGGGCGGCCGACGTGTCGGAGAGTCACAGCGCGTACCTGGTGTTGATGTACTTCCGATCGCCGACAGCCCGCCGTTCGTGGGTCATCTCGCTGTTGTCGATTCTCGACGCCTCGGCGATGCACCTCGCGCTCTGCCCGGTGACCGTCCCCGCCCCGGCCCGCAACCTCATGCGTGTCGGCTACCTCGCCTTCCGGCAGCTGGCGGACGGCGTGGGCGTGCCCGTCAACCACGATCCCAGCCCGGACGACGCCATCGAACTGACGCGTGAGGAGTTCACCAGTGCGGCCGAGCGCGCGCGGACCGCCGGGATGGAGTTCGACCGGGAGCCCGAGCAGGCGTGGGCGCACTTCAAGGGCTGGCGGGTCAATTACGAGGCCGCCGCGTACGCGCTCGCCGCCAACCTCGACGTGGTGCCCGCGCTGTGGTCGGGGCCGCGCCTGCGTCCCGGCCCTCCACTGCCGCCGATCACCCCGATCGACCGCCTCTCGGCCAATGTCGAGGTCAGCGAGATCCGGCGCGTCGGTGACCTCCGCCGCCAGCGTCGGGCTGACGAACTGCGCCGCCAGAACCGGCACGACCACCCCGAGCGGGAGCAGTCGGAGGAACCGGAGCTCGGCACCTAGCGCCCCGGTTCGAGTTGTTTGACGAGCTGGTCGAGACGGATGCGCAGCGCATCCTCGAGCTGCTGGATGACGGTGTAGAGCCCCACCGCGGTGTCTCGGGTGCTGCGGTTGAGCTGCCCCAGGGCGGCGGGGAGCACCGGGATGGTGCCCGCGCTTGCTGGCGCCGCCGCAGGGCTGGCAACGGCGGCGGGTAGCCCGGCGCCAGCGGACGGGGAGGTGACCGGTTCGGCCGTCGGCCACACCGCCGGAGCGACCGCGACGTTGTCGTGCGAGCCGATCAGGTGGACACCTCCCCAGGTGACCACCACGACAGCCAGCGGGATGAGCACTCGCGCGGACAGCAGACGCATGGCAGCGCACCTCGTACACGCAACGCCGCGGCGCCGCGTCTCCACCCAGCCGTGCCAG
>JALZAG010000230.1 GCA_030948445.1 Candidatus Dormiibacterota bacterium | reverse complement strand
CCCCGTCGAAGTTGCACGTGACCGTGCCCGCACCCACGTTGACCCTCTCGCCCACGTCGCTGTCGAGGACGCATGAGAAGTGGTTGACGCGGCTGTCGGCCCCGACGCGGCTGTTCTTGACCTCCGCGTGCGTACCCAACGATACCCGCGTCGCCAGAACGCTACCGGGGCGCACCCGGTTGTATGAACCGATGACTACGTCGGCGCCCAACTCACACGCCTCGAGATGCGACGCACCGATGGTGACGCGATCACCGGCGACGACGTCGTACAGCTGTGCCATGGGGCCGATCTGGCAGCCCTCTCCGAGCACCGTCGTGCCGCGGAGGAGCGACATCGGCCTGATCACGGAGTCTCTGCCGACTCGCACTGTGGCATCGACGTATGTCGTCGCCGGATCCTCGACGGTGACGCCGGCCGCCATGAGCTTGTCGAGCACACGCCCACGCAGCACTGCCTCTGCCGCGGCCAGCTGGCATCGATCGTTGATGCCGAGCGCCTCGCCGGCGTCGGACAGCAGCATCGCCTCCACGTGGCCACCGAGCAGCGGCAGCACGTCCGGGAGGTAGTACTCGCCCTGGGCGTTGTCGTTGCCGATCCGCCCCAACGCCGGCCAGAGCCGGGCGCCGCTGAACACGTAGATGCCCGCACCGACCTCAGGAGGCGCCATGGCTCCCGGCGGAAGGTCGCGCTCCTCGATGGTGCGGACCACGCGGCCGGTCTCTGGATCGCGATACACCCGTCCCAGGCCGCGGGGGTTTTCTGGCATTGCCGTCAGCAGGGTGGCGGCGGCGCGGGTGCGGCGGTGGTGGTCGATGAGCCGGCCGAGCGTCTCGGCACGAACCAGCGGCACGTCGCCCGACAGGACCAGCACCTCGCCGTCCTCCCGCATCTGCTCGGGGATCGAGCGGAGCGCGTCGCCGGTGCCTCGCGGTTCAGCTTGCTCGACGCACTCGGCTCGGCTCCCGACGACCGCGACGACGTCCGCCCGGCCCGGCCCAACGACAACGACGGGCGGCCGCCCGGTGACCGCGATCGCGGTGTCGACGACGTGGTCGATGAGAGCGCGCCCCGCGAGCGGATGGAGCACCTTGGGAAGGGCGCTGCGCATCCTCGTCCCCTCTCCGGCGGCGAGGATCACTGCCCGCGGACCGTCGGCCATGTGCCCCGAGTATAGGGGGCGCCTCGGGGCCAGGCCCTCGTTCAGCGCTCCTGCCGTCGGGCTTGCCGGGCCAGGTCGGTGAGGTGCCAGAGCAGCGCCTCGGCGTCCTGGGCGTCGCGACACATCGCGCGCGCCTGCCATCCCCGTCCGGCGGTGTCGATGTGGACCGTGGCCAGGCGCAGCCACCGCTCCACCGGACCCTGGCGCAGACGCACGCTCTGCACCTTCTCGAGCGGAACGACCACCACCTGGGGGCGCACCCGTCCGGTCCGCGCCAGGGCGTACCGAGCGCGGTCGTCCCAGAACGCAAGCCAGTGATACGACAGCGGTGCCCGAACGGCGGCACGACGCGGCGGCCGCGTTCCCGGAGGCGGCACCGGCGCGGCGCCGGGCAGCACACGCCCCAGCAACCACGCGGCGTGCGCGCGTGAGCCCACAGGGAGGAGGGTGCGCGACAGCTGCGCGCTCCCCTCCTCGCGTTGCGCGCTGCCCCTCTGGCGAGCGACATCCACCTCCAGCCGCACCCACCCGAAGCGCCGCCAGAGCAGCGGTTCCACCCACCGCACCGCCTGGATGCGGCCGAACGGAATCGTCTCCGTGCGTGTCTGGAGCAGCCCTCGACTGAGCCGCAGCCCGTCTGCTGCCTCGGCGAGCTGGAAGTCGTAGACAGCGTTGAATCGTCGGAACACCTCCGGTACAACCCCGATCACCGCAGGAATGGCCACGGTCGCAGTGGCGGCCCCGTGCGGCACCAGGAAGCTCGTGATCCCAGCGAGCACCGCGATTCCGACGAGGACGTTGACCGGCGCCGTCAGGAGAGTGGCAAACACCACCCGTGCGTTGTCGATGCGGAGCAGTGGCTGCGCTGGGGGCTCGGGTGTCTCCGATGCGAGCCCGTGGGCGAGCGCGAGCAACATGGCGCGCACGCGCTGCGCCTCTCCGGCCCCGAGGTAGGCGAGCCTGGTGCGACCGGTCCCGCGGCCGGCGACGACGACCCGCACCTCAGCTAGCCCCAGGACACGTGCCAGCACCGGTGAGATCACGTCGATGGCCTGGATGCGCGACAGCGGGACCCGGATGGACTGACGACGTATCAACCCGGTGGTGATCTGCAGATCTCCGGAATGCACGCGCCAGCGCGTCACCAACCAGGAGACGATCCCGGCCACGACAGCAAGCCCGAGGAGGACCAGGCTCTCCCA
>JALZAG010000215.1 GCA_030948445.1 Candidatus Dormiibacterota bacterium | reverse complement strand
CTGATCATCCTGCGCGTGGCGGTGACCACGGAGTTCAACTCCGACGGCGGCTTGATCACCACCGTGTACGCCCTGGCGACGCTCTGGCTCCTGCTCAAGGTCCCCGGCGCGATGAACACGGGAACGCACCTCGAGAACAAGGCGCACACCCTGCTGCACACGCTGGAGCGGTCGGCAAAGCACGCGCTGATGCCAGCGCACCACACCGCGCATCGCAAGGCGGCCTGACCTCGCACTCGCGACAGAGAACCGCGTCAACCATCAACCACGGAGGCACACCATGATCAACCGGGTCATCCTCGTCGGACATCTCACCCGTGACGCGGAATCCACCAGCGGGCCGTCAACCACGCTGACGCGCATGCGGCTCGCCACCAACACGGCGTGGCGCGACGGTGAGGGCAATCGACAGGAGAGCGCCAAGTTCCACAGCCTGGTCGCGTTCGGAAAGCTCGGCGAGATCTGCGCAAGCTACTGCCTCAAGGGCCGGCGCGTGTACATCGAAGGCCGGTTGCGAACCCGCGAGTACGACGGCAGCGATGGCTTGCGCCGCTACTCCACCGAGATCGTGGCCGAGACCATGAAGCTCCTCGACCGGCCCCGCACCGCGGACGACCCGGGCGGTGCGCTGACGGTGCTGTCCGGTGATGAGGGCGAGAGGGCCCTGGCAGCCCCAGACGCTACGGACAACGGTCGCGCCTCGAGCGCGCGTGGGCGCCGATCGCCCACCTCGTGACGATCGTCGGCCATCAGGCGGCCTTCCCCAAGCGGGCCAGCAGATCATCCAGCACCTTGTCCTGCGCCTGCAGGTGGGCCTGCAGCTGGAGACACTCGTGAAGGATCGCCTCCGCATCGCTGTAGGTCTGCTCGGATCGTTTGTCAGCGGCCGCCGACTGGACGTTCTGGCCCACGATGATGATCGGCAGCAGGACCAACTGCAGGAAGGTCTGGGCAATCCACGCCACGATGATCACCGTGTTTCCGCTGGTGATGGCGCCGGGTAGGCTGATCAGCGCAAGCACCGTGAAGATGTAGGCGGCCCACATTGTTCCGACCACGGTGGTGATGAAGACGCCGATCCGTCCGTTGACGCCTAGCTTGGCGCGCTCGGCCATGGTGGTGGCCGGACCCTGGTGATGGCGCTGACCGATCCGCGGATGCGGTAGGTGCTCGAACGCGACTTGGGCGCGAGCGGGGGGTGTGGCCATTCTGTCGGTCATCTCGGTCCTCCTCATGACGTCGAAGTGAACTCTCACACGCCGCGGAGGTTTTGGGGTCACGCTCGGAACGCTCCCGCCGGAACAGCGTCTGCTAGCGTGGCTCGATGCCCAACCGCCTCGCCGGCGAGACCAGCCCGTACCTGTTGCAGCACGCTGACAACCCGGTCGACTGGTACCCGTGGGGCGACGAGGCGTTCGCGCGCGCCCGCTCCGAGGACCGGCCCATCCTGTTGAGCATCGGGTACAGCGCGTGCCATTGGTGCCACGTGATGGCCCACGAGTCCTTTGAGGATGAGCGCATCGCCTCGCTCATGAACGAGCTGTTCGTCAGCATCAAGGTGGACCGTGAGGAGCGTCCAGACGTCGACTCGATCTACATGCAGGCGGTGGTGGCCATCAGCGGCCACGGCGGCTGGCCCATGACGGTCTTCCTGACGCCGGCCGGCGAGCCGTACTTTGGTGGGACGTACTTCCCGCCCGTTGACCGGCAGGGGTTGCGTGGCTTCGACTACGTCCTCAACGCCGCGGCAACGGTGTACCGCGACCGGCGCGGCGAGGTGACCGAGGCTGCAGCGCAGCTCCGTCGTGCTCTCGAGCCCCCGGTGCTGCCAGCCGGGTCGGTGTCGGCGGCCAACCTCGACGGCGCCGCCACGCAACTGGTCGCGCAGACGGACGCGCGCCACGGCGGCTTCGGTGCCGCACCGAAGTTTCCCCATCCCGCGGCGATCGACTTCATGCTGCGGCGACACCGCGCGTCCGGCGAACGCCGACTCCTCGACGCCGCCCTGATCTCCCTCGACCACATGGATCGCGGCGGCATCCACGACCAGGTGGGCGGCGGGTTTCATCGCTACTCGGTCGACGCTACGTGGTCGATCCCGCACTTCGAGAAGATGCTCTACGACAACGCGCAGCTGGCCCGGGTCTACGTCCACGCCCACCAGCTCACCGGGGGCGAGCGCTGGCGCCGCGTCGCCGAGGATACACTCGACCATGCCCTGCGCGAGCTGCGCCTTCCCGGCGGCGGCTTCGCCTCGTCACAGGATGCCGACTCGCCGGGCGGCGAGGGCTCCTATTTCGTCTGGACGCGTGCCCAGCTGCGCGAGGTGCTCGGCGACGACGACTCCACCCTGGCCGCGCGCATCTTCGGGGTCACTGACACCGGCAACTTCGAGGGCGGCACCACCGTGCTCTCGCAACCGTTCCCGATCGCCCAGGTGGCGCGCAGCCTCGGGGTCGAGGAACCAGCCCTTGTTGCACGCCTGGACGGCATTCGTGCACGACTCCTTGCGGCGCGCGCCCGTCGCCCGGCCCCGGCGCGGGACGACAAGGTACTCACCTCATGGAACGCGCTGATGGTCACCGCGCTCGCCGAGGCCGGCGCATCACTGGCGCGGCCCGACTATCTCGACAGCGCGCGGCAGTGCGCCGACTTCCTGCTCACCGACCTGCGCCCGCACGGCGTGGTGCTGCGCACCTGGAAGGACGGCGTCGCCAAGATCGGCGGCCTGCTCGAGGATTCCGCCTTCCTCGCGGACGCGCTGATCAGCCTCTACGAGGCATGCGGTGTCGGCGCCTACCTTGGCGCCGCTCGCGAGCTCGTCGATGACGCGCTGCTGCGCTTCGCGGACGACGGCGTGATGTACGACACCGCGTCGGATGCCGAACCGTTGCTGGTGCGGCCCCGGACCATCGACGACAACCCGATTCCCGCGGGTCAATCGGTGCTGGCCAATGCGCTGCTTCGGCTGGGCGCGCTCACCGGTCAGGCTCACTTTCGCGAGACCGCGGAGATGATCATGGGACCACTGGCCGCCGTGGTGACCCGCTCACCCCTGGCGGTCAGCGCGCTGGCGTGTGCGATGGACCGCGCCCAGGCCGCGTCCCGCGAGATCGCCATCAGCGGGCTTGCCGCTGACGAGCGCACCCGGCGTCTGGTGGACACCGTGCACGCGAGGTGGTCACCGAACATCGTGCTGGCGTGGGGTGATGCCGACGTCGAGCTCCTCGCTGAACGGCCCCTGGTGGACGGACGCCCGGCGGCCTACGTGTGCGAGCGCTTCGCCTGCCAGCGACCGGTCACCGAGCCCGAGGAGCTCGCCGCCCTGCTCGACTGAGTCAGAACTGTCCGCAGCCGGTGGCGTGGCCGGCGGTGTCGAGCGACGGGAGCCCCGCAAACACCGGCCACGTCCGCGCGTCGCGGACCGGCACGAAGTCCCCGGTGGCCTCGTCCTGCCGGTACTCCAGGCGCGGTCCGTTCTGCACCAGGTCGCTCAAGGCAGCCAGGAAGGCGTCGACATCGCGCTCGGTGGTGCCGATGCCGAACGACGCGCGAACCGCCCCGGGGATGCCGGCGCGCTCACCGCGACGCAGCGAGCTGCGCACCGAGTCCGCGGCCACGGCGTCGATCCCGAGCAGGTGGGTGATGTAGGGGTGTGCGCAGAAGCAGCCGTGACGCACCCCCACCGCGTGCTCGGCGCTCAACGCCCCGGCGACCAGGGCGTGGTGCATGCCCTGAACAGTGAATGTGACCACGCCGAGTCGATCCACCGCCGGGTCATCCCAGAGGTGCAGCCGCTGGACACGGGATAGTGCGCTCAGCCCCGCGTCCATGCGGGTCAGCAGCTCGTGCTCGTGTTCGGCGATCCGTTCCATCCCCACCGTGGCGAGAGTGCTCGCGGCCACGCCCAGCGCGA
>JALZAG010000198.1 GCA_030948445.1 Candidatus Dormiibacterota bacterium | reverse complement strand
GCAGACAACTTCGAGCTCGTCCAGGTGGACGTGCGCGCGGCGGGCGAAGGTGAGGTGGTGGTGCGCAACACCTTCCTCTCGGTAGACCCCTACATGCGTGGCCGCATGAATGACGTCAAGTCGTACCTGCCGCCGTTCCAGGTCGGTCAGCCGATGGGAGGCGGAGCCGTTGGGGAGGTCATCGAGTCGCGAGTACCGCAACTGGCCGTCGGCGACACAGTCCTCCACATGCACGGCTGGCGTGAGTATGCCACCGGCAACGCGACGGAATTTCGCAAGGTCGATCCCGGCATCGCCGCACCCTCGCAGTACCTCGGCGCTCTGGGCACGACCGGGTTCACAGCGTGGGTTGGCCTCGTCGACATCGCAGAACTCAAGCAGGGCGACGCTGTGTTCGTCTCGGGCGCCGCTGGCGCAGTGGGTAGCGTCGCCGGTCAGATCGCCAGGCTGCGCGGCGCCTCGCGCGTGGTCGGCAGCGCGGGGTCCGACGAGAAGGTGAGCTTCCTGCTGGACGAACTCGGGTTCGACGCGGCGTTCAACTACCGCTCCGCTCCCGTTCGTGCGCAGCTCCGCAGGGCGGCGCCGGACGGCATCGACGTGTACTTCGACAACGTCGGCGGCGACCACCTGGAGGCGGCCATCGGGGCCTTGCACGACCACGGCCGCGCGGCGCTGTGCGGCGCCATCTCGCAGTACAACAACACAGAGCCCGCCCCGGGGCCCCGCAACCTCTCGTTGGCGGTCCCCAAGCGCCTGACGCTGCGCGGCTACATCATCTTCGACCACATGGACCGCTTCAGGGATTTCATCGCCGAAGTCGGACCGTGGCTCGGCGACGGCCGGCTTCAGACGCGCGAGACCGTTGTGGATGGCCTCGAGAATGCCCCACAGGCGTTCATCGGCCTCCTGCACGGCGACAACGTCGGCAAGATGCTTGTCCGGACCCCGCCACGCTGAAGGGACCGGTACAGCGGGTTTAGCATCTCACCCGTGAGACGGCGGGGGCTCCGGACGGCGGCGGCGAATGGCACGTATCAGTCGCAGCGGCAGCAGGCCGACGAGCGGGGCGCGTCGACCCAGGTCGTTGCGATCCTCGCGGTTCAGCGCATGCGCATAGCGAGCCGCGTCCGCCGCGGTCGCGTAGGTCTTGGACCCATGTTCGCCACAACCGCGCTGGCAGTCCCAGCGCATGGTGCTGTCCTTGGCTTCGAAGCTATGGCGATGACCGAGGATGCGACAGCGGACCATGATCGGAGGCTAGCAGGCACGTCATGACCAGCCAAACCGCGACGATCGAAACTAAGATCCCCGCCCGCCTCGACCGCCTGCCCTGGTCGCGATTTCACTGGATGGTGATCATCGGGCTCGGGACGGTGTGGATCCTCGACGGCCTCGAGGTCACCATCGTCGGGTCGGTGGCATCACGGCTGACCGAGAAGGGCAGCGGGATCTCGATCACCACCAGCCAGATCGGGATCGCGGCCGCTGCATATGTCGCGGGAGCCTGTCTGGGCGCGCTGTTCTTCGGCCAGCTGACCGACCGGCTCGGACGGAAGAAGCTGTTCATGATCTCGCTCGGCGTGTACATCGTGGCCACGGTGGCCACCGCCGGGGCATTCAACGCCTGGTACTTCTTCGCAGCCCGATTCATCACGGGCGCCGGGATCGGCGGCGAGTACGCCGCCATCAACTCGGCCATCGATGAGTTGATACCGGCCCGCGTTCGCGGCCGTGTCGACCTGATCATCAACGGCTCGTTCTGGGTGGGGTCGATCCTCGGCTCGGTGGCGGCGATCATCCTGCTCAACACCGCGCTGCTGCCCGCCAACGTGGGCTGGCGTGTCTCCTTCGGCATCGGCGCGATCCTCGGGCTGTCGATCCTGTTGGTCCGGCGGAACGTGCCGGAGAGCCCGCGCTGGCTTTTCATCCATGGGCGTGAGGAGGAGGCCGAGCGGATCGTCGACGGTATCGAGAAGCAGATCGCGCAACAGACCGGCGAACAGCTTTCCGAACCGGATGAGAGCATCACGGTGCGCCAGCGCGAGAAGACGTCCTTCCGCGAGATCGCCCACACCGCGTTCAGCAAGTACCCACGTCGCGCAGTGCTCGGACTGGCCCTGTTCGTCGGCCAGGCATTCCTCTACAACGGGGTCACCTTCGACCTCGGCACCCTGTACGCGACCTTCTACAACGTGACCTCCTCGTTCGTGCCCGTGTTCCTGATCGTCTTCGCCGCCGGCAACCTGCTGGGCCCGCTCACCCTGGGCCGGCTCTTCGACACCGTCGGGCGCAAGATCATGATCAGCGCGAGCTACCTGGGCTCCGCGGTCGTCGCGACGATCATGGCTGTGCTGTTCGCGGGGGGCACGCTCAAGTCACCGTGGGCGCTGGAGGCGTTCATCTTCGGCACGTTCTTCCTCGCCTCCGCCGGGGCGAGCGCTGCCTATCTGACCGTCAGCGAGATCTTCCCGATGGAGACACGCGCGCTCGCCATCGCCTTCTTCTACGCGGTGGGAACCGCGGTGGGCGGCATATCCGGGCCGCTCCTCTTCGGCAAGCTGATCGCCTCGGGCAGCAGGGGTGCGGTGGCGATCGCGTTCATCATCGGCGCCGTCGTGATGGCAATCGGCGGTGTCGCCGAGATCTTCGCGGGCGTCAACGCCGAGGGGAAATCCCTGGAGGAGATCGCCACTCCGCTGAGCGCTGAGGAGGCCGGAGACGGCGAGCAGGACAACGGTCAGCGCGAGCTCGAGGGCCGCATCCAGGGGCGCATTCAACAGCGCCAACAACGCGAACGTGCGGGCGCGCGCCGGTACCGCCCTGGACCGGGCGCAGGGGTGTACGTACCGGCGATGTTGGGGAGCGCCATCTCAGCCCCTGGGGCGCACAGCGAGCGAACCCTGGACACAGAGATCGAGCGCATCGGCCGCGCCGTCGATGAGCATGGCACCACGCATCGCGACGAGCTGGCGCGACTCGTCGGGGCGCGACACTGGGGCCCCGGACGCTTCAGCAGCGCCCTGCACCAGGCCGCGGCCGAGGGGCGCATCACCCGGGTGTCGCGCAGCACCTTCGGCCCCCGCGCGCGCAGCTGAGATCGTCGGTCATCATCGGGTCACGATGATCAAGCGGCGCAGAGTGGCACGAGCATGAACGTGCCGCGACGGGGACCCAGGATCGGCAGTGCACTGGCCGCCCTCGAGGTCGTCGAGGACGTGATCTACGCGGTCATCGCCGTCTTCCTGATCGGTAGTGGCGTGTTGCTCCTGGCGGGTGCTGGGATCGACATCAGCAAGAACTTCGACGTCAACAACATTCATCCGCTGGTTGTTCGGGTCCTGGACGAGACCCTCCTGGTCTTCATGGTTGTGGAGTTGCTGCACACGGTTCGCATCACCCTTCGCGATCACACCCTTGCGGCAGAGCCATTCCTGATCGTCGGGTTGATCGCCGGGGTGCGACGGATCCTCATCCTCACCGCCAGCAGCGATAGCCTCCACAGCGGACCCGATTTCGTTGTGTATTGGGTGCAGCTGCTGCTCCTCATCGTCCTGGTGGTGGCGATGGTGGTGGCGCTCTTCATCTGGCGGCGGACCACTCCGGGCACCGATTAAGCGGCAGCGCCGGCCGCCTCCCAGCAACCTCTCAGCGGGTCGTCAGTTTGTTGCAAGGCACGGCGGGTCACCATAGACCCGTGCAGAGCGACAGAGACGATCCCACCCCCGCATCCCCTCCCCTCTCGCGGGCGGCGCCAGCGCCGGCCGGGCTGCCCGCAACCCCACTGGGAACCCCGTCGTCCTCCCAGGCGTCGTTCGGCGACGTTCCACCGCCCCCTCCTCCGCCTCCGCCCCTGCCGTGGGGGTTCGCGGGCGAGACGTCGTGGCAGCCCGCGCCGCAGCGCCCCGCCCGGGGCCGCCGTGCGCTGGCTGGAGGACTGGCCGCTCTCTTCCTCGTCGGTCTCGGGGGAGGCGTGATCGGCGCGCGTCTCACCAGCTCGCCGCCGGCGGGGTCCCCGTCGAGCGCCAGCACGGCGTTGTTGCCCAACACCCTCCCGGGCGGAGACAGCGGCGGCGGCGGCACCAGTCCATCCACGCCCACCGACACCAGCGGCGTGGCCGCCAAGGTCACTCCCGGGATCGTCAACATCAACGTCACGTTGAGCGGGGGTGGCGGAGCCGCCGGCACCGGCATGGTGATCACCTCGACTGGCGAGGTGCTCACCAACAACCATGTGATCGACGGCGAGACATCCCTGAAGGTCGAGCTGCCGAGCACCGGGCACACCTACGACGCCCACGTGGTGGGCTACGACCTCACCGAAGACATTGCCCTGGTCCAGATCGACGGCGGCGGAACGTTCAAGACCGTGAGCGTCGGCAACTCCTCCACCGTGACCGTGGGCCAGGCAGTGGTCGCGCTCGGCAATGCGCTCGGCCGCAACACCACCCCCGCGGTCACCACCGGAAACGTCAGCGCCCTCAACCAGACGATCACAGCGAGTGACCAGAGCGGGGTGGATGTTGAGACGGTGAGCGGGCTGATCCAGATTGATGCCCCCATCCAGCCCGGTGATTCGGGCGGCCCGCTCGTGAACAGCAACGGCGACGTGATCGGCATGGACACGGCCGCTCAATCCGCCAGCGGGAGGGCCACCCAGCAGACCTCCACGATCGCCTACGCGATCCCCATCAACAAGGCCATCCAGGTGGTTCGCC
>JALZAG010000195.1 GCA_030948445.1 Candidatus Dormiibacterota bacterium | reverse complement strand
GAAGGGCCGCGGCTAGTTGATGTGTGCGAGCTTCTCGACGACCTCGGCCGGCGATGGCATGGCGCGGATGTCTGTGGCGATGCGGCGGGCGCTGTGCCGGAAGCTATCGTCGTCAAGCAGCGTCCCGACGGCCTGCACGATCGTTTCGGGTCTCGTCTGTTCTGGGGTCAGTGCTAGCGCCGCGCCACTCCGAACTCCGCCCTCCGCATTCCGGAATTGATCGGCCGCTTGTGGGATACAAAGTTGAGGGAGACCGCGGGCGAGGGTGCCAAGGAAAGTGCCCGATCCCGCGTGTGAAGCCACCACCTGGCTGTGCTCCAAGACCTGAGGCTGATGCACCCAGCTCTCGACCCAGACGTTCGGTAGCTGAGGGTCCAACTGAGTCGGGTCGCCGGTTGGTCCGAGGGCGACGAGAACTCGCACTGGTAGGGCGGACAATGCTTCCATCGCCGGTCGCAAGACCCCGGCGTGGTTGAACGTCGTCCCGAGAGTGAGGTACACGAGTGGGCGTCCGTCGTCCACCAGGTAAGCGGGCAGTACCGCGGGCGGCTCACCGATGTACTGCTCGGGTCGCAAGGGTTGGATTTCAGTGATATGCGACATCCCCACCGTCTGAACCGCCGTGGGGCAGATGTCGAGGTAGAGCCTCGTGAAGCACCCCGCGTAGGGGGGGACGGCCTGGCCGTACTGCCTCCAGACGGTCTCCAGCCGGTCTCCCGCAGCGACCAGGAAGGACGCGGGAATCGCCCCGCCGAAGGCGTGAGTGACGCTCCGCACCCCGAGAATGGCACCAACCAGCGGCGACGCGAGTTCGCCCATCTCGTGAATGAGGATGTCGGGCCGCCACCGCCGCGCAAGCGGGAGCAGGTCCGCCGCCATCGGCGGCATGAACGCTTCCCCGAACATGCGCGGAAAGATGAACTCTGCCTGGTCCCGGGGCGACGCCTGAGCAGCGGCGGCTGCGAGTAAGTCCCGAACGACCTCGCGCAGTTGCGTACCGCCCAAACCCGCCGGATGCGCGGCGACGCCGGCGCCAACCACCCGCTCGCAGGTGTCACTACTCGTTGCCCACAGGACCTCATGGCCAGCGGCCGTGAAGGCCCGCGCCAAGGGCAACATGGGAAAGACATGTCCGAGGCCCCAGGTGGACGAGAACAGGACGCGCACGACCCTCCTTCGATAGGTAGCCCGCAGCATATTGGGCCGATCGCTACTCAGGACATCGCTGAACTTTCGACGTTCCCGTCGAGCCATCTGAACCTTCGCGGTGGGGTTGCTCCCCACATCATGATGGTCCGCCTTATCGGGTCACGCCCAGGTCGAAAACGGCCTCTGAACGACTGTCGCCAACGGAGCCGATCTGCATGGCGACGGGTGCGCTCAGTCGGCTCGCGTTTCAGCGGTGCGGGCGAGGAGCTCTCGGCGGGCCAGTCCGAACAGCCACCGCTCGTACTGATCCGGTGACCAACCTCGCTCCCGGACCAAGGCACGGTAGACGTCTGTGCCGGCCAACGCGTAGAACACATCGACGGCGTCGTCGAGGGTGACTGTGCTCGAGAGGGCACGGCGGCTCTCGAGCGATGCCATCGCCCTCCGAACCGCCGCCAGGTGACGCTCCTCCCACAGCCGCCAGATCTCGGACAAGCCAGGGTCTGTCCCCCGCGCGCTGCGGAGGATGTCCGTGACCAGCCAGGAGCGCTCGTTGAGCCGGCGGATGATGTGGGATCCGACTCGGAGCTGCTGGACGGGATCCGTCTCGTCCTCCACCTGCTCGACGCTCAGATCCGCACTTGCCGCCAGCTCCTCGGCGAGAGCTGCCACGAGAGCGGCCTTACCCGAGAAATAGAGATAGACCGTGGCCAGAGAGATCGCTGCTTGGTGCGCGATCGCCTTCATCGTCACGGCCGGGAAGCCGTTCTTTGTGAACTGCTCCTCGGCGGCTGCCAGGATGCCGCGTCGGGTGGCGTTGGTCCGCTGGTCTCGAAGCGGAGAGTTGTACGAGCGGACGGATTTGACGGACATGTCGGATCCAGTATACGATGCATCGAGCGGATTAGACACACCATTTAGCTAATATGAGGAGCCGGGAAGCGGCCTTCCGACCGCACGCCCGGCCGCAAGGAGGCGGTCATGGCAGTCGCACACACCACCACTCCAGAGCCTGGCGGCACGGCGCACACCGCGATTGGCCGCGAGGCAGGTGTGACCTCAGACCGCCGAGGGGATGCCGTGACCATGGTCCCAACGCGGCTCGGCGATCTTCGCGTGGAGGTTTGCGGCGCCGGCCCCCCAGCCGTGCTCTGGCACAGCCTGTTCGTCGACTCCACCACATGGGAGCGGGTGCGCGGGCCATTGTCGGCCGTCCGTCGCTTGATCATCATTGACGGCCCGTCGCACGGGGGAAGTGCGGCAGCGAGCCGCATCTTCACGCTCGAAGAGTGCGCAGGCGCCGCCCTCGACGTCCTCGACTACTTGGGCGTGACCGCGCCTGTCGACTGGGTCGGCAACGCGTGGGGTGGTCATGTCGGCGTCCTCGTTGCCGCTTCCTCGGACCGCTGCCGCAGCGTCGTGACCATCGGCACACCGGTCCACGCCCTCACGCCCCGGGAGCGCGCGAAATGCACCGTCCTTGTCGGCGTCTATCGCCTGACCGGTCCGATCGGACCGCTGATGAACGCCGTATCCGATGCATTGCTCGGGCCTCACAGCACGGCTCGGAAACCCGCGGACGCGCGTCTCGTCCGTGACGCGCTCCGCAGGGCGCCGCGGCCCGGGCTGTACCTCGCGATGCGTTCGGTGATGCTCAACCGGCGCGACCTGACGTCGGCGCTTGCCGCTGTCACCGCCCCGACGCTGGTGGTGGCCGGAGCCGACGACGCCATGTGGACATCGGACCAGGCGCGGGCCGCCGCCGAGTTACCGTCTCGGGGCACGTGCTGCGTCGTTCCCGGCGGTGGACACGTGGCGCCGCTTCTCGACGGCGCATCTGCCCTCACAGAGGTGCTCACCACCTTCTGGCGGGAGGCTTGCTCGTAAGGGCTCGTGCTAAAGCTCTTCTACGAGTTGGGCTACCGATATTGGCGGAGCCATGAAGCCTGAAGAGGTGGCTGGACGGTTCGGTGCGACATTTTCCATCGAGCGCATCGCGGGTGAGTTCGACCGGCCCGCGTTTCCGCCTGGTTTCGCCGCGTACTTGATGACGAGGCTGTGAGCTCCTGCTGGGCGACACCATTTGCCCGCTCAACAGCGGGTTCGAGTACGGCCTGCTGGTCGGTGAGTCGCTCCGGCATTCGAGGTGACGACCGCGGTTGACGGTGAGGCCGCACTGACCGCGATCGGCCGCGAGTGCCCCGACCTGGTCATCCTCGACATCATGATGGGCCGGCTGGACGGGATTGAGGCGTGTTCGCGCATCCGGAGGAACCCGCGAACAGGCGGTAGCCGCGGTTGACAGGTGGGAAGTACGTGCGCCGCGGTCAGGAGGACCGCAGATCGGGCGGCACCGGGACCGCGACGACGGTCAGGTCATCGATGCCCTTGAAATCGTCGGGGTTGCAGGTGAACAGCGGGAGGCCGCGGCCCAGCGCCGTGGCCGCGATCATGGCGTCGAAGGCGCGGGCCGCCGGCTTGCGTCCGGCTCTGCGCAGCGACGCCGCGACGCCTCCGAACGCCCGGGCGGCGGCACGGTCGAACGGAAGCGGGTCGAATGACTCCTCGGCCAGCTGGAGGTGCGCCTGGCGGGTCGCACGCTGACGCTCATCGGTGCTCACGAGGGGACCGACCGACAGTTCGGCGAGCGTGACCGCGGAGATCAGCGGCCGCGCGGGCAACCCGGCGGAATCGGTGATCCGCACCAGGAGCAGAAGCGTCGAGGTGTCCAGCACGCCGAGGTCATGGCCCGACCCGCTCTCCGCCATCACAGCGTTTGGTCAATCACCGCGTCGACGTCGGCGCGGAAGCGGGCGACGTCGATATTGGGCAAACGGCGCCAGCGGGCCAGCAGGACCTCACCACTGAGCCGCTGGGCGCGCAGGGGGTGCAGTTCAGCCACCGGGGTGCCGTCCCGCGTGATGGTGATCTCCTCTCCATGCATGGCTCGGTCCACCACGTCGCCGCCGTGGTTGCGCAGGTCTCGGATGCTGACCTCACTCATACGGCTAGTGTATCACGCGTGAGACAAGAACTTGGTCACTAGCCATCGAGGAGGCCGCCAGCACAGGCGTCGTCGAAGCCGTCGTCGGACCGTACAGCACCAACGAGTATCTCGAGTTGCACGTCGACGGATTGCGGCAGGCGACCTCGCGCATAGGGCATCCGCGCCGAGCAACAAGCTGTCCTGGGTAGCTCGCACGCAGCCCCGACCCCTGGCTCTCGCTGCTGTCGAAGGCTGAGCCAATCAAGTTCGCGTCGAGTACTCCTTGGCTTGCCAAGGCAGACGAGCAAACACTGTGGAATCCCACCCCGGACAAGGCCGAGCAAATGCACCTCGGCCGGGTCGCCGCCGCTCCCGGGCACGCCGTCAGGGATGGCAACGTCGTCACCATCGCTTCCTCGGAATTACGGTGGCCACGCGAGCCGACCCCGCCTCACGCCAGCGCTCGCCCGCGGGACTCAGCTACCGGTGGACGCGAGCACGGGCCCAACGCGACGGTCAGGTGGCGCGGCGAGCAGCGGGACGACATTCGCACCCATCCATGGGGAGCCCACCTTAGTGGCAAGGCGATCCAGGACCTCGGCGTCGTCGCCCACGATCACCAGCACGACACGGTCGGCGGCGATCTGGACGATGTGGAAGCTCTTGAACCCCTCTATGGCCCGCATCCCCTGGGCGAGCTCCTGCTCGGCCCGAGTGAAGAGGGCAGGGTCGACTGGGTCCTTGAAGCGCAGGCTGTTGATGACGGCATGCATCGCCGAAGAATAGAGCTTGGCGGCGCCTGCAGATGCCAGATGCCACAGCGTACGATCGGAGCCGTTCGGCGCCCCCGCCGCAACAAAGACGGAGGAGACCAGCATGCCAACCGTGATCGCCCACCATGATGTCAAGGACAAGGATCACTGGCTGGCTTCGCCCAAGCGCGAAGAGATCTTCGGGCCGCTCGGAGTCACCAACATCCGCAAGTTCGTCGACCCGCAGAACGTGAACCGGG
>JALZAG010000156.1 GCA_030948445.1 Candidatus Dormiibacterota bacterium | reverse complement strand
CGGTGAGGTAGTGCTCGGCCATCAACAGCACCGCAAACCCGACAGCCGCCGGGTACAACAGCCACAGCCACCGCCAGCGCGACTTCAGCACACTGATCAGCGCTGCGGCCACCAGCACGGGGATGGTCACGTGCAGCGATGGCATCGCGCCAAACGGCTCTGGGTCCGCGCCCGCGTACAGCGAACCGACATGCAACGACTGGAGGACATCGATGACGCTGCGCTGGACGTGAGGCAACAGTCCGTGCTGCGCCGCGTACCAAGGAGGTGACTGTGGCAGCGTGAGGTACACCGCAAAGCCCACCACCATTGCGAGGATGTAGGTGGCGACGAAGCCGTCGAAGCGAGCCGGGTATCTGCGCCACAACCACCACGCGGTTCCCAGGGGCGCCACGTAGTGCGCCAGGTAGACCGCGGTGAAGCCGACGGCGGGGGCGCCGAGTAGGGCCGGAAGGTGCTGCTGCAGCCAGACCGGCACCACGATCCCGGTCAGCGCACGGTCGCCGGCGATGAGCAGGGTCGACGACGCGTGGGCGCCTTGGCGCTGCGAGAGGCCGCCAAGGGCCAGGAACACGACGGCGATGAGCACCATCGGCGCCCACCGGCTCAGCCACGGCGGCACGGGCACAAGCAGAGCTCCCACCGCCACCGCGCACAGCGCCACGAGCCACCAGTCGAAGGAGCCGCCCACCGCGATGCTGAGCAGCGTGACGGCCGCCGCGTCGACAACGATCAAGGCGTAGACGAAGGGAGCCCGGCGAAAAGCTGGGCTGCGCGCCGACTCCGGTCTGGCCGCCTCCATCCGGAGTCAGCCTACTCGGCCCGGGCCCCAGGCGACCACTTCACGTCAGCCGGGGGTTGTGCGAATCCTCTGCAGCCGTCGCAGGGTGTCGGCCAGGGCCCGGACCAGCTCCTCACGAGGCGCCTCGTCGCTGATTCGCACGGCGCGATCGGAGTTCCGCGGGGCGACGTCTGGCGGAGGAAGGTTGGGAATGGGGTGATGATCGCCAGGCGTCGACGCCCGCAGGAAGGTCTCGTCGGCCGGGCGGAGACGGGCCCGGCGGAATCGCATCCCGGCCTCCGGGTTGCGCCGAAGACGCTTCTCGAGACGGCTCGCCGCATCGTCACGAAACAACCCCGATCCCGAGAACTGCTCCACCACGGCGATGGCAATGTCCAACAGGCCTGACCCACCTGCAAGGGTGACATTGCGCAGTCCCTTGTAGCGCTCGGCGGCACCGGGCGCCGAGACACCAACCACGAACCGCCCGTCCAGGCCCGGGAGCCACTGTGCAATGCCCTCCTCGTCCACGACGAGGTACACGGGGAGGCTCTCCTGCGGGATGGCATGAGCCCACCAGCGGTCGAGCTTGGGCTGGCGATCGACGTCGGCAAAGAAAGCCACCCCGCGGACGGGGGGCACCGCGATCACGGCAAGAGGGCTGTCTGGCCGGCGGACCTCGTCGAGAGCGGCGGCAAGCCGCTGCGCCTCCTCGACGTCGGGCACGAGCACCGTCATCGCGTACTGCTGCGCGGATTCGATGGGAATGGGCTCGTGCCTCGGGTGTGACGTTGGACAGGGACGTGGAGTGAGATCGGTGGTGGAGCTACGCCGATGATAGCAACCAGCACGGGGGGCGCCAGTCGCCGCCAGCCGAGCACTCAACCGATGCCGGCAATCCCCCCATCCGCACCAGGACGGCGCCACCTATGCGGGGTGTGTCACTCCATCGCGATCGCGTCGAGGACGTTGAGTCGCGCGGCCCGCCGCGCCGGCAGCACCGCCGCGAGCACGCCGATGACGAACGCAGCCACCACGTACTCAAGCAGTTGCATGGCGGGGACGGAAAGCTTGCTCAACCCCTGGTTGGCGAGGGCGCGCACCACCGCAGTTCCCATTCCGGCACCGATGACCAGACCGAGGACGGCACCGAGCAGCGCGATGATCACAGCCTCCCACCGCACCATCGATCGCGTCTGGCGGCGGGTGAGGCCGAGAGCCCGAAGAAGCCCCAGCTCCCGCGAGCGCTCCAGCACGCTCAGGGCCAGCGTGTTCACCACGCCCAACGCAGCGATGATCACCGAGAGGATGAGCAGAACGTCGATCAGCGACTGTGCTTGGTCGATGCTCTTCGAGTTGGCGTCGATGAACTCCTGCTTAGTTTGAACTGTCAGTGTCGGGAAGGCGGCCAGATCCGACTTCAACGCCGCGTCGGCGGAACTCAAGGTCTGCCCCGGTGAGGGGTTCGCCAGGATGGCGATATCCTGCTGCGGCTTGGGGAAATTTGCCGAATAGGTGGCCAGCGACACCACGAATCCAGAGATGAGCGCGTTGCCGTGGTACACGCCGCCGATATGTTTGGTGACTGCGGCTGACGAGTAGGGAAACTGAGCTCGCACGGTGCTCCCAGTGACCCAACCGCGGGTGGTGGCTGTGCCGTCGTCGACCAGCATGTTGGTGGGGTCGGCGATCGACGTCGCGTCGCCACTGACCATGTCGAAGGCCACCGTGTGATTGATGGCGGCAACGTCGATGGCGAGCAGCGACTGGTTGGCCGAGCCGATGACCACCGAATTGGCGCGCACCTCGGTGAGGTTGACCAGGCGTGGATCCCTGGTAAGCACAGTGACGACGTCAGTGGTGAAGCCCCCACGGCTGGCGGTGTCGGTCACCAGGAGCTGCGAGTTCAGTGACCCGACGATCGACGCCTCTCCCGATGCCTTGAATGAGGAGGCGATGACCGCGACCGCCGCGATCAGGGCGACTCCAATCATCAGCGCAGCCGCTGTGGACGCGGTGCGGCGCGGACTGCGGATCGCGTTCTCGCGTGCCAGCCTGCCCGGAACACCGCGGAGCCGCGCCAGCGGTCGTCCGATGACCCCAGCCACCGGACGCACCAACAACGGTGACAGGTAGGCGATTCCGATGAACAACGCCAGGGCACCGAGTCCGAGCAGGAGCAACGTCTGGCCCGTATCCGCAAAGAGGCCCGTCCCCAGCAGGGAAGCGCCGATCACAGCGACGATCGCTCCGCCGACGATGCGCCGTCGAGTCACGGGTGCGGCTTCCGGCACAGCGTCGCGCAGGGCCGCCATCGGCGCCACCCGCGTGGCGCGCCGCGCGGGAAGGACCGCTGCGACCACAGTGACGGCGATCCCCACCACGATCGAGACGATGAAGCTGCGCGGGGTGATGGTGAGGCCGCCGTTGGTGAGTGAGAACCCCAGCAGTCGCGCCAGCCCGATCGCCAGCAGGATGCCGAGACCGGCGCCGATGGCCGACGCAACAAGCCCCGTCAGGAAGGCCTCTGTCAGGACAGAGATCATCACCTGACGTCGGGTGGCGCCCAGAGCCCGCAGCAGGGCCAGCTCACGGGAACGCTGCGCAATGAGGATGGTGAACGTGTTGACGATGAGGAAGGACCCGACGAACAGGGCGATGAGTCCGAACACCAGCAGCGCTGTGCTGAGGATCCCGATCACCGACTGGGTTGCCTGGACCTGCTGCGCTGCTTGAGCGGTACCTGTCTGGGCCACCATGTCGGTCGGCAGGATCTTGGCGATGCGATCGCGGAGCGTGGCGTCGCTGACACCCCCCGCTGAGTACACGGTGATCTGGTCGAAGTTGCCCTGCGTGTCGAGCACGCGCATCGCCGTCGAGGTCGTGAAGAGCGCGATGGTTGCGCCGGCGACATTGTCGGCCTGGCCGTAGCCCACGATCCCGCTGACCCGGAAGCTCTGCTTGGGTCCGCCATTGAAGACCATGTCGATGCGCTGACCGAGGTGGATCCCGTTGGCCGCCGCAGTTGCCGCATCGACGCCCACCTCGTCAGCGGCCTGCGGGGGGTGACCGGAACGGAAGTGAAAGGGTGACCCCGGGGTGTTCGCCCAGTTGGCGCCGAAGGTCGGGGCCCCATGTCCGCCGATGGGGGTGCCAGTGGACGACAGCAGGGTGGCGCCCGTGCGGAAGATGATTCCGTAGGCCTGGGAGACGCCATTCACCTTCTGCACCGGCGCGACGAGCGAGGCAGGCACCGGCCTGCGCTCACCGCCGCCGATATCCTGGCCGGCGCCGGCGAGGCTCTGCCCCTCGACCACCACGGAGATCCCGTGGTTGGCGTCGGTGAAGATGTTGCCGAAGACGTTGTTGATGGTGTCCCCCACCACGAAGGTGGAGGAGACGAAGGCGATGCCGAGCACGATGGCGACCGCTGTGAGGCTCAACCTCAGCTTGTGCGCGAGCAGGCCGCGAAGAGTGACCTTGAGCACGCCGTCAGGCGCCGAGATGCTTCATGACGTCGAGGATGCGGTCGGATGTCGGCGAGGTCATCTCGTCGACGGTGGTGCCGTCAGCGATGAACACGACCCTGTCTGCGTGGGCAGCTGCGAGTGGATCGTGCGTAACCATGACGATGGTCTGGCTGAAGTTCTCCACGGCGGTGCGCAGAAAGCCGAGCAGCTCCGCGCCCGCGCGCGAGTCGAGGTTGCCAGTGGGCTCATCCGCGAAGATGATGTCGGGGCGAGACACCAAAGCGCGCGCGGCGGCGACCCGTTGTTGCTGGCCACCTGAGAGCTCACTGGGGCGGTGCTTGAGCCGATCGCTCAAGCCGACCGACGTCACCACGTCATCGAGCAGTGCGGCATCCGCTGCCACCCCCGCGATCGCCAGCGGCAGCGTGATGTTGTCGAGAGCGTTGAGCGTGGGCACCAGGTTGAAGCTCTGGAAGATGAAGCCGACCCGGCGGCGGCGCAGCAGGGTCAGGTCGGTGTCCTTCAGCGCACCGAGCTCGGTGTCGCCGATGAAGACCTCACCGGACGTGAGCGTGTCGAGCCCAGCCAGGCAATGGAGCAGCGTCGACTTCCCCGAGCCAGACGGCCCCATGATTGCGGTGAACTCGCCAGCCCCGAAATCGACCGACAGGTCGTCCAGGGCGCGAACGGTGGCGTCCGCGCGCCCGTAGACCTTGGTTGCATGCGCAGCACGCGCTGCGGGCGGGGCGGCGGACATCGGCGAGGCGCCAGGCGCAAGAGGGAGCTCGGTCACCCCCCGCATGGTAGGAGACCCCGAGGATTCGCCCCGGATCAGGGCACCGTCGGTACGCCGCCATACCGACAGATGTGCCCCCAAGGACCATACTTGTCAGCAATCGCGACAGTCGCGTTCGCTGCTCCCACGCCCTCAGGCCGTAGGTGGGCTGTGTGTCTGTCGCCTGAAGTTCGGAGACGATCCGCAGCATGAGCCAAGCCGTCCACAACTCAACGCGCACCGCGCAGGCGCCCATCGTGGTCCCGCCGCCACGGCCGTTGAAGGCGAGAGATCCCTACGTCGAGCTCAAGCGAGTCATCGCGGACCGTGGGTTGCTGGAGCGTGCGCCGCGCCGGCAGATCCTGCCCACCGCCGGGCACCTTCTGCTCCTCGCCATCGTGGTGGTCGGCGTCGCCCTGACCCGTGGCACCTGGTGGGTGCTCGTGCTGGCGGCCCCGGCCGCCCTCCTGTTCGGCCAGATCGGCTTCCTCGCGCACGACGCCACGCACAACCAGATCCTCAACACCTCACGCGCGAACTACGTCCTCAGCGTGCTCCTGTTCAACCTCTGCCTGGGCGGGAGTCGCGGTTGGTGGGCGGAGAGGCACAACACCCACCACGCACAACCGAATCGGCTGGGAGTCGATCCTGACATCGAGGGCGGCGTGGTGGCGGTGAGCCCGGACCAGGCGCGCGAAGCGCAGGGATTCGTGCGTTTCATGATTCGCCACCAGGGCCGCACCATCGCGCCGCTGCTGTCACTGAGCGCCTTGCAGATCCGTGCCTACAGCGCGCTCTTCATCAAGGCCCGCGCGCTGCGCAACCCGCGCACCGAGCTTGCGCTCTTTGCCGTGCACTACGCGCTGTACTTCACTGGCCTGATCCTCGTCCTCGGGGTGGGCGGGGCGCTCCTGTTCGCCGCCGTGCACCAGCTGATCCTCGGCCTGTACCTGGGCGGAGCCTTTCTCCCAAACCATTTCGGGATGACGGTTCTGACGGCAGATGACAAGCTCGACTTCCTGCCCCGCCAGGTGGTCACATCGCGCAACCTCAAGGCCGGCCGGATCACCGACTACTTCTTTGGTCCGCTCGGGTGCCAGATCGAGCATCACCTCTTCCCGGCCATGCCTCGTCACAACCTGAGGGAGGCGGGCCCCATCGTCCGGCGGGTGTGCGCCGAGCAGGGAATCCTCTATCGCGAGACGTCGCCGTGGGAGGCATTCGGCCAGGTCTACCAACACCTACGTGCGGTCGGGCGCGCGACCAACAGACTGGTTCCCAGGCTCTCAACCGACTGAACGGCCGGGGTGGTCGGGGCGACTGGATTCGAACCAGCGACCCCCTGCTCCCAAAGTGTCTGAGCCCAATTCGTATTCAGCGGAGCTGTTGGGCCATCTTCGTACGGTTCTTGCCGCTGCTTTGAACCGCGACGGCCGTCCAGCCACAGCCAGCTAGCTGCCGCTGCTGGATAGCCCTGGGACCTGGTCGAGGAACCCGAACGCTCGGTAGAACCGGCCGAGCAGAGAACGCGCGATCTCGTCGGGTCGCGTTCGCAAGTCATCGATGGATGCGAGGGCGGTCTCCTCGTAGGGCTCGATCTGGCGCTCGACGTAGCCTCGCAGCGCTCCTCCCTGCATGGCGACCGCACCGGGGCCGCGCAGTGCGAGCCCAAACGTCCAAGCCCCCTGATATCCGCTCTTGTCGGCAACGGCCACCGCTCCGAGCAGAACACGTTGTGTGAGCGTGGCGATCAACCCTGGGACGACGCGTCGGTCGGTCTCGCTGATCTGCGTCGAAGCCCGCCCGCAGAAGAGCCGTAGGCCGCCGTCGTCGCGAATCTCGAAGTCAAGGAGTTGCCCTTCCGTGACCGGTGTCGGCCCGCTAGGACGGACCGAACGGTCGTCGCCCATTTCATAGGTGCTCACAGCCCAACCATCAACTCGTGCGTAGAGCATTCCGGCGGTGTTGAACAGGTCGGGCTCGCCTTGGGACGGCACTGTGCGAACGGTGGTCTTGAAGGGTCCCTCGATCCAGGGGCGCCAGTTCTGGGTGCCGATGGCCTGGCTGAGCAGGTCGCGACGGCCGGTGGCCGGCTGCGCCACGACAAACAGATGCAGTTGATTCTGTGTTCCCGCAGGGGTCGGGTCACGCGCCACCTCCGCGGCGAGCAGCGCGTGGGCATCTGCGGCCCGAGCTGCCTTGGCGGCAATGAGCCGCGTGACGGCATGGCTCGACAGGACCATGTTGGTGCGGTCTGACCGACCGCGAAAGCGGCCGTCGACGGCGTGAGGAGCGTCGGAGCTGGGCGGGATGTGCACCCAGAGGTAGCCGCGCCCCGCCTGCGCCTTGGACGGAATGTCGAGCACCCGGATGGTCAGCGGAGGGTCGATGGTGCCGCCTCGGGCAATCTGATCCAGCCGTTCGGGGAGGCCGGTGATATCGAATGGCGCCAAGGTGGTTGCACCGGTGGAACTGGGCTGCCTCACGCCGTACAGGATGCTCCCGCCGTCGACCGCAAAGCTGGCGAGGTCGACGGCGATGTCCATGTTCTTGGTGGGCGGTGGCGCCTGCTGTTTGGCGTCGAAGACGTGCGACTCTCGAACCAGGTCCTGGTCAATCCCCGCTTGGATGTCTGCCTCAGTTCGGGGCTGCCAGTAGTCGGTCACGGCCGCAGATTACGATGCGTAGCACCGCTCCTGTTCATGCTCAGGAAGACCGGCGATGGCGGCATGAGGCTGGGCTTGTTGATGTTGGTCATTCAGTTGAAGCATGTGGTTGGATCCGGTCCATTTTCGGCACCGGCTGACGCGTGGCTGATCAGGGGCGCCAGGCTAGGATGGACAGCCGTGGACACCGGATGGGACGCTGCCGAGGTC
>JALZAG010000078.1 GCA_030948445.1 Candidatus Dormiibacterota bacterium | reverse complement strand
GGCTGAGGACTCGGTCCGGGTGATGGATGGCGAGAAGCTGCGCGATCATCCCGCCCATCGAGACGCCGACCACGTGGGCCGCGGTCACCCCGAGAGCGTCGAGCAGGCCGGCGGCGTCCTCGGCCATGTCGTCGAGGGTGTACACCGACGTGGGGCTGCCCGAGAGAGCGGCGAGCAGGTCGGCCTGGCCGAGGTGGTCCATCTTCGAGGAAAGCCCGACGTCGCGATTGTCGAAGCGGATCACCCAGAAGCCACGGTCCGCGATCAGCTGGCACACGCGCTCGTCCCACTCGATCATCTGGTACGCGAGCCCCATCACCAGCAGGAGCGGGGCGGCGGACGGGTCGCCGAAGGTCTCGTATTCGAGCTCGAGGTCGCCGACTTGTGCGCGGGGCATCTGCCGGATTCTAGTTTGGGCGGCGGCTACACTCGCGCGGGATGCAGCAGCAGCCACCACCGCCGCCCTCCGCGCCCCCGCCCCCGCCTGGCTACCCGCAGCCGTACGGCTTCGTGCAGCCGCCGCAGGGCTGGACGCCACCGCCGCCTGTCTCCCAGCGCCGCTGGTGGTTCTGGGGTTGCGGTGGTTGTGCTGCGCTGGTCCTGGTGGTGATCGCCGTGATCGCCTTTGTCTTCCTGCGCATCTTCAACAGCAGCCCACTGCGCCAGTTCCCCACCGAGGCCGGCGCCAACACCACACAGGACAACTTCGTGTCGGCGAACAACCAGACCACCGAGACGGTGCTGATCGTCGATTCGCACTCATTGGTGGAGGTGGAGACGTACTACCAGACGGCGCTCAACGCCAACGGCTGGAGCACCGCCACCCACGATCCGTCGCAGGCAAGCAGCGGTGACCAGTGGACCATCGAGCGACCCGCGGTGCGGGCGCAGGGCGGAACTGTGACCTTCACCACCGTCCCCGGCGGCACCGACATCTCGGTGGTCTTCAACTACTAACCGAGCGCGTCAGATCTTGTAGCGCTCCAGCAGACCGCGAGCGATGATCAGCTTCTGGATCTCGTTGGTGCCCTCGCCGATCACCAGCATCGGGGCATCGCGGTAGAGCCGCTCCACCTGGTACTCCTTGGAGAACCCGTAGCCACCGTGGATGCGCATCGCCTCGGCGACGCATTCGAAGCACGTCTCGGTGGCGAAGAGCTTGGCCATGCCGCACTCCACATCGGCGCGTTCGCCGGCGTCCTTGCGACGCGCCGCCATCTGGGTCATCAGGCGCGCGGCGGTGATCTTGGTGGCCATCTCGGCCAGCTTGAGTTGGATCGCCTGGTGCTTGGCGATCGGCACGCCGAACGCCTGGCGCTGCTGCGCGTACTCGATGGAGAGCTCGAAGGCACGCTGGGCAACGCCAGTCCCGCGCGCTGCGACGTTGACACGCCCGACCTCGATGGCGGCCATCATCTGCTTGAAACCCTCGCCCTCGACACCACCGAGGAGGTTGGTTGCGGGCTGACGGTTGTCCTCGAAGACCAGCTCGGTGGTCTCCACGCCCTTGTAGCCGAGCTTCTCGATGCGCTTGGTGGAGCGGAAGCCCTCGTACGTCTTCTCGGCCAGGATGCACGACATGCCCTTCCACGTCGGCTTGGCCTCGGGGTCGGTCTTGACCAGCGTCGCCACCACCGTGGAGTGTTCGCCGTTGGTGGCCCACATCTTGGTGCCGTTGATGACGTAGTCGTCGCCGTCGCGCAGGGCTCGCGTCTCGATGGCCTGAACGTCGCTGCCACAGTTGGGCTCGCTCATCGAGAACCCGCCGTGCATCTCGCCCGTTGCCATCGCGGGGAGGAAGCGCTGCTTCTGCTCGTCGGTGCCGAACTTCTCGACAAGGTAGCTGACGATGAAGTGGGTGTTGATGACGCCGGTGACGGACATCCAACCCCGCGCGATCTCCTCACAGCACATCGCGTAGGTCTCGTAGTCGAGACCGGAACCGCCGTACTCCTCGGGGATGGCGAAGCCGAAGAAGCCGAGCTCCTTCATCTTGGCCACGATCTGCGTCGGGTATTCGTCGTCGTGGTCGAGCTGGTGGACCACCGGGATGATCTCGCGCTCGACGAAATCGCGAACCATGGCCACGATCTCGCGCTGTTCGGGTCGCACCTCCACACTCATGGCGGCGACTCTACGGCCGGAGCCCGTTCGCCCGGGTCGGCTCCGCCACGGGTGACCGCCGCACAGCGCTCCGACGTGAGGCGCACGGCCCGCGGGTCGATGTCGGATGCCACCACCTCACACCCGGCCCGCAGTGCCGCCACCGCCGACGCGCCGCTGCCGACGAAGGGGTCGCAGACGGTCATCCCCGGCGTGGCGCTGCCGGCGAGCATGCGGCTGAACAGTGCCACCGGTTTCTGGGTCGGGTAGGCGCCGCGGTGGATGCGCTTGATCGACCAGACGTCGGGCAGGTCACGCCGCGAGAGTCGACGGTGGCCCTTGGTGGCGAACACGATGGTCTCGTGGCGGCGGCGGAAGTAGTGACCCATTCCCAGGTTCACCTTGTCCCACACGATGACGTTCTTGACCGCGAACATCTCTCGCATCAGGTGTCCCAGCGAGAGCAGGGAGAAGCTGTCGAACATCACGTAGATATGGCCGCCCTCGCGCATCACACGGTGACACTCGCGCAAGAAGGCGCGGAACGCCTCGGGGTCATCGCGGAACTCGGTGAACCACCGCTGGTTGTCGTCATCGCTGTACCGCCCGACGATGCGCCCGTGTCCGAAAGACATGTGCTGGTTCATGCCGCTGTAGGCCGGATCGGTGGTGACCACGTCGACGCTCTCATCGGCGAGGGAGGCGAGGAAGCGCATGCAGTCACTGTGGTCCACGCGCCACGGAGCGGCCGTCGGCTGTGCCAGCGCGGTCATGGCGCAACGCTACCAGCGATCGGCGTTCGCAGACGCCAACCGCACAAAGCGGCTACAGTTGCCAGCGATCCGCAGACGGCATGAGTGGAGGGCAGACCGATGGCAGCACCTGTTGCGCGCATCGCGCGTCCCACCGCCGTCGTCCCCGGTCCCGCCAGCTAGCCCAGGCGGACGCGGTCACCGCGACCGTTCTGTTGCCTCGCGCGAGGCCGGGTGTCCCGTCACTCGGAGTTTCTCGTGCAGTCAATCCCTTCGGCTCTGTCTCAGCTGGGGTGGGATGCCCCCTTCGCGGCCACCTTCGCCGCATCGGCGCCGTCGACATCGACCCCCGCGCGGGTTGCCATGGTGTCGTCGCAACGCCTGGCCGTCATCGATGAATCCGGCCAGCGCGAGGTCGCGATTGCCGGTGCGCTGCGCGCGGCGCCACCAGAGGGCGGCGTCACCACCGGCGATTGGGTCGCCGTCGACGAAGCCGCCGTGGCAGTTGCCGTGCTGCCCCGCCGCAGCGTCCTGATGCGCCGGACCGCCGGTGGCGCGGCCACCGCACAGGCGGTGGCGGCCAATCTCGACATCGTCTTCATCGCGGTGCCCCTGGGCCTGCCGGTCGGGGCGCGCCGGCTGGAGCGCAGCCTGGCCATTGCCTGGTCGAGCGGTGCCCGCCCGGTGGTCCTGCTCACCAAGGCCGACCTCAGCGACGACCTGCCCCGTGATCTCGACGTCGCGCGGGCTGTGGCTGCGCGAGCAGAGGTCATCGCCGTCAGCGTGGGCGGTCTCGGTCTCGACGACGTGCGCGCCTGCCAGTCCGCAGGCGAGACCGGCGCCATCATCGGGCCCAGCGGCGCAGGCAAGTCCACCCTGCTCAACGAGCTTCGCGGCGATCGACGCCTGGCCACGGCCGCAGTCCGCGCCGACGGCCGCGGCCGCCACACCACGACGCACCGTGAGCTGATCGTCCTCCCCGGCGGGGCGCTCCTCATCGACACCCCGGGCATGCGCGAGATGGGCGTGTGGGACGCCCAGGCCGGCATCGACACAGTCTTCGGCGATGTCGCCGACCTCGCCCTGCGATGCCGGTTCAGCGACTGCGCGCATCGGGGCGAGCCCGGCTGCGCGGTTCGCGACGCCGCAGCTGCGGACCCCTCCGTCCTCGACCGCCTCGCCTCGATGCGCAAGCTCGAACGTGAGCAGCGCCACCTCGAGGAGCAGGTCGATGCACGGCTGCGCGCCGGCTCCCGCCGGGAGCGCAAACGAGAGGCGAGGGCACTGCGCAACCAGCCCCGCCAGTAGGGTCGCGTTGTCAGCGCGTCCGCCTGTAGGTGACCGTGATGACCCGGCGCGCCCGGCCGGAACTGTTGCCCGTGCCGCTATGCCACAGGTGCGAGCTGAACACCAGGACGTCCCCCGCCGGCCCGGTGATGCACTCCTCGTCGCGATGGCGCGCGCGCGGGTCGGAGAGGTTCTTGGGCGGGATCGACCCGGATCGGTGGCTGCCCGGCACCAGGCGCGTGGGCCCGTTGTCGGCGGTGACGTCGTCGAGGAAGAACATCGCCTGGGCCTGCTGGTCATGACCGGGTGCGACAGGGCCGGCCCAGTCCACATGGAGGGCCTGTTGGGCGGTGGGCCCGACCGGGTTGCGCATCACCGCGCTGAACGCTGTTGGCTCGGGACCGAGCAGCTCGGCGATGGCCTCGACCACCGCCGGCGCGGTGCGCAGTGGCTCGAGCGCGTCTCCCAGCACGAGCGCATCACGGATCCAGATCGTGCCGGCGCGCACCTCCACCCCGTCCGCGGCGTCCAGCGCGCCCGAGATGACGACGTACCCGTCGATCCTGATCGCAGTCATGGCGGCGCCCAAGAGTAGCGGGGCCCGAGACCGTCACACCGGCGGCCCCGGATTTCTCGGCCGTCACACCCGGCCTGCCTCCTCCGACGAACCCGTAACGAACGCGCAAGCGGTGTAAAGCATGTAACAGACCGTGGTACGTTAGCTGCGCTTGACGCGTTCAGGCAGAAACAAAACATCAGACACAGGAGACACGACACATGACCGGACTACTCAAGGTGGCAGTGGCGGGATTCTCCGCATCGCTGGTGATGGGAGCCCTCTCCAGTGGAGCGCTGGCCCATGAGCAGGACAACGGCAAGTCGCCAAGCACGACATGCCAGCAGTCGGGCAACCAGCTCATCCAGAACGTGTCGTTTGCAACCAACCAGGGGACCTCGTCCTCCCTGAGCGGCAAGGTCGCCTCGCCCGACCACGTCGTGGCATCGTTCACTGTGCCGGCGAACTGCAGCGTCGAGGTGTCGCTGGTCTCGTACCAGGCGCCGTCCAGCTCGTTCGACTCCAAGACGGCCTCGCAGCAGACCGTGTTCGACTCCAAGGACGTCACCTTCAGCGCCGGTGGCCACTCGCTGGCGGTCAATGTCCCCGCCTGCTACTTCCAGGTCGACTTCGTCCGTGGCGCGGTCATCCAGCACCTCGGCCCCGACGGCTCGAACAACTTCTACAGCGCGCAGGGCCGGCTAATCTCCGCCTCGAACGGCGGCAGCAAGTCATGCAGCAGCGGCGGCACCGGCGGAACGCACGACACCGCGTGCGCGAGCAGCAACCCGCAGGTCAGCAACGTCAGCTACCTCCTCGGTGGAACCACCACCGTGACCGACCTGCGCGGCCACGCCACCTCAGGTGAGGTCGTCAAGGCCACGTTCACCGTCCCAGCGAACTGCTCCATGCAGCTCAGCCTCGCCTCGTACAAGGCGCCGCTGCCGTACTTCACCCGTCAGAGCGCCCCACAGCAGGTGCTGTTCGATTCCGCGACAGGCACCTTCACCGGTGGCGTCCACTCGCTCAGCGTGACCACCCCGACCTGCATGTACCAGGTCGACTTCGTCCACGGCGCGGTCCTGACCACGCTCGGCTCGACCCCCGGCACCGACTACGAGGACCGCCTGATCAGCGCCGACAACGGCGGCACCACCTCGTGCACCGCCCCCACCAGCACCCCGACGCCCACACCCACGGCGACCCCAACCCCAACCACCCCCACGCCGACTCCCACCAGCACACCCACCGCAACCCCGCACACCACGGTGACCACGCCGACCCCGTCGGCTCCCACCGGCGGCGTGCAGTCGGTCAAGACCACGGCGACCCCGGGCGCAGTGCTTGCAATCAGCGCCTCAACCCCGGGCACCGGTGCCAACCTGGCGATCGGCACAGCAGCGATCCTCGTCCTGATCGGCCTGGCCTTCCTCGGCCTCTCGAGGATCCGCCGCGAGGAGATCTGAC